>JAPUGN010000052.1 GCA_027298165.1 Nitrospinota bacterium | reverse complement strand
CCCGTCCATCCAAATTTGTTCCGATTTTTCCACGGTGGGCCGGGAGGGGGGTGAATTTACGCTAATGGGCTATTGTAGGAGGGGGGTGGGGTAAAATCAAGCCAAATAAAAGAGTTTGACATGGTACACTCGGTTTGATATTTTCTAATGTTTTATCTGCACTTGGAGCCGCTAGCTCAGTTGGTAGAGCAACGGCCTTTTAAGCCGTGGGTCGAAGGTTCGATCCCTTCGCGGCTCACCATTTTCTTTCTGCATTAAGAGACCACACACAGTCCCCATCGTCTAGCCCGGTCCAGGACACCGGCCTTTCACGCCGGCGACGCGGGTTCGAATCCCGCTGGGGACGCCAGTTCCTGCCTTTCGTTTCAACCCATTACAAATTATTGAAGGCCAGCCATTTAGAGAATGGTGTGGTGAAAGTGTGGTGACAAAATTTCCACCCTTGTCCAGACATTCCTGAAACCAACTCTCATTGATCCGGGCGGGGAAATGGGTTATTTTGAGGTGGCCAAATTTTACTTATCCTAGGAGCTTCGCCATGAGAACCTTGCTCGCCTTTTTTCTTCTTTTAAGTTTTGCCGCCTGTGCCAATTCAGACGATCAGACGATTGGCGGTGTTCAAACCCAAGAGATCGAATACTCTTCCCGCGGCACCACGCTGAAAGGCTATCTGGCCTACGACGCTTCGGTGAAGGGCAAACGCCCGGGAATACTCGTGGTGCACGAGTGGTGGGGGCATAACGAACACGCGCGTGAACGTGCACGGATGCTGGCGGAGCTCGGTTATACGGCTCTCGCGGTCGATATGTACGGCGATGGCAAACTCGCCGATCACCCGAAGGAGGCCGGCGAGTTTATGAACGCCGCGATGAAGGATTGGGAAGGCAGCCAGGCGCGCTTCAACGCGGCGAAGAAGGTTCTGCAGGATCATGCCACCGTTGATCCGGAACGCATTGGGTCGATCGGGTTCTGTTTCGGCGGCGCGGTTTCCCTGCGCATGGCGCGGGGCGGAGCCGATCTGGATGCGGTGGTGGCCTTTCACAGCGCGCTTCCCCTTGCTCCTCCAGTCAGCCCGGGACAAGTTAAGGCGGCCATACTGGTCATCAACGGTGCGGATGATGACTTTCTGGATCCCAAAACGGTGGCTTCCTTTAAAGAGGAGATGGCGGCCGCGGCCGAGGATTTCGAATACCTCGCTCTGGAGGGTGTCAAGCACAGCTACACCAACAAGCAGGCCGATGAGTTCAGCAAAAAGTTCAACATTCCCGCAATGCAATACAATAAAGAAGCGGACGAACGTGCCTGGTCCGCCATGCAGGATTTGTTCAAGCGGGTCTTTTCCCAGTGAGAAACTGAAGCGGTCCCGGTTGTTTGACTTATAAAAACTCCTAATTTAATCCCTTGGCCCCTGCTGGCGGCCGCGCCCATTTTTTTGCAGCTTTCTGGTTTGACGCCCCCCGTATACCCCCTTTCCTCCCGACTGGCCTGATTTTGTTTGATATTCCTGCCGATAATTTTACTCCTCCCTAATTATGAAATCGCAAATATATAGAAATCATTGACGAAATGCCGGACTTTGGATAGAATGTGCCCATCCAATTTGACTGAACGGTTCAATCGTGCCCGAAAATCCTGCTGCGCAGGTGGCTCGGACGATTGTGGGGGATTATGGGCCAGTTGCGGCAAAAGCTACATTGGGTGTGGTACCAGGTAGGGCGATGTTTTTTCCCGGTAGTGGAACCACTGTTTATTCTGCGGGAAAACTTGCGCACCGCTGTTCGCCGGCATTTCGATCAGGCCATTCAGCACATTGAAAATCAAAATTTTCCGGTGGCCCAGCTGAATTTGAATAGGGTACTGAGCCTGCACCCCAACCACTTTCTGGCCCATGTCTACCGCGGCCGCATTTTTCTCCGGCAAAAACAGTATCGGATGGCGTCCGACGACCTGGTGCAGGCCAACCGGATCAGCCCGTTCCGCTTTACCCATTACCGATTGTATCGGGAGTATCTGGACGCCATCGGTGAAGGCTCCGGGGCGGGTTGGGGGTCATCCCCGGCGCATGGCAAGGGCCGATTCAAGGGTTTTCATCCGGCTCCGGATATGAAGGGACGCGAGAGCCTGGAAGCTCCGGACCGTGCTTCAGCCTTTGAAGATTTCATCGATATGGAAGAAGACCCGTTGATGGTGGTTCAGGATTTGGATTTGACTTTCACCGAGCAGGAAAAATTCGGCGATATGGGTCCGATCACCGCCCAGGAATTTGAAAATGCCGACTGGGACCAGGTGCTTAAAAAACTCACCTCATAACCTTCAATTGAATGTTTTCCAGGATTTTATAAGTTCCTCGATTTCCTCCTTGGGAACAGGCCGGCTGAACAGGTAACCCTGCGCTTCATCACAATTCAATTCCTTCAAAAATTGTTTTTGCTCTTCGGTCTCCACGCCTTCGGCGATGGTTTTCATATTCAGGCTTTGCGCGAGGGTGACGATGGCTTTGGTGATGGCGGAGTTGGTCTGCAGGTTGAAATCCTTGATGAAGGTCCGGTCGATCTTCAGGTAATCCAGCGGAAGGTTTTTCAGATAATTGAGTGAGGAAAAACCGGTCCCGAAATCGTCGAGCGAAATTTTGATTCCCAATTCGCTGAGTTTCTTAAGAATGGAAACCGCCAGCGTGGTGTCCTGCATTAAAACCGTTTCGGTGATTTCCAGTTCCAGTTGGTGCGGCGGGGTTCCCGTTTGATCCAGAACCTTGCTGATCTCGGACACCAGATTGGGATGCGTAAACTGAATGATGGACAGGTTGACCGAGATGGGCAACGGCGGCAACCCGGCTTCCCGCCAGATCTGGGCCTGCTGGCAGGCGGTGTGCAGAACCCAATGTCCCAGTGGAATAATGATGCGGGTTTCCTCTGCCACGGGGATGAACTGATTGGGCATGACCATTCCCAACTCCGGACTGTCCCAGCGCAGAAGAGCCTCCATGCCCGCGATCTGGCCGGACTTTAGATTGATTTTCGGCTGGTAAAACAACACGAACTCCTCGCGGTCCAGCGCCTTTCTCAGGTTTTTCTCCACCGCCAGCCGTTCCATCGCCTTGAAGTTCATCGCCGGGGTGTACAATTGGAACGTGTTGCGGCCCTTTTCCTTGGCCCGGTACATGGCCAGATCGGAATTTTTAAGAAGCGTTCTGATTTCCATGCCGTCGTCTGGAAAGATGGAAATACCGATACTGCACCCGATGTACAATTCGTTGTCGCCGATTTTAAAAGCCGGCGCCAGAGAGTCGAGAATCTTCTGGGCCAGTCTGGCGGTGTGGTCGGTTTCCATCAGCTCCGGAATGAGAACGATGAATTCGTCGCCTCCCATGCGTCCCACCGTATCCTGTTTGCGCAGAATGCCCTTGATTCTCTGGGCCACCTGCTGGAGCAGTTGGTCGCCTGCTTCATGGCCCAGCGAATCGTTGATGGTTTTAAAATGGTCCAGGTCCAGGAAGAGAATGGCCACTTTCTGATTGTTGCGGGCGGAGTTGGCCAGTGCCACCGCCAGACGGTCGTTGAGCAGGTTCCGGTTGGGTAAACCCGTCAGGGAATCATAATAGGCCATTTGGCGGATGGTGTTTTCCATCTGCTTGCGTTCTGTAATATCCTGAATCCACAATAGAATTTCATATTGATCGGTATGGGATTCCACCAGCTGAATTTTGCACTCGACCGGGTAGGTGGAGCCGTCTTTTCTGTTGAATTCGGTTTCGAATGAAACCATCGGTCTCAGTTTGTCGATGAGCGATTCGCACATCCGGGTCAATTTTTCCGGATCCATCTGCGGTGCCAGATCGGTAAATTTTTTCTGTTTTATTTCCTCGGGGGTGAACCCGGTATCTATGCAGGCGAGGGAATTGGCTTTGGTAAAATTAAAGGTCTCCGGCTCGAAGACCAACACCTCACGGTAATGTTCGTCCAGTGACGGGATGATATCCTTTGAACCGTTTTCTCCGGTGAGTTTAATGACCGGAGCATTGGATGCAATCAAACTGGTATAAATCTTCCGGGAACGCGCCGACATGGTTTTCATGATGGCCATGAGGGCCTGCGGCTGGGTGGCGAAATACTCCTGGAACTGGGTTTCGTTGATTTCCAGAAGAACCGACGGAACCAGGGCGCGCGCACTGGCCGTTCTCGGGACGGCCTCGATCAGCGACATCTCACCGAAGAAGGTTCCCGGCAGCATGCTGGTCAACGATTTTTCTCCCTGATAGATTAATATTTCCCCTTCGAGGACGATGTACATGGCATTTCCCGGATCGCCTTCCTCGAATATGATGGTATCGGATTTTAAAGGGATTTCCTTGCTCTCCTGGGCCAGCCTTTCCAGAGTGGATTCGTGGAAAAAGCTGAGGACATCAATGGTCTTCAGCATTTCCTTTTTCTTGTCAGAGGCAATGAATGACGTGGGTTCGGACATGTCGGGATTATAATTCATAACAGTTAAAGTGGATGTAAATAGTTGATCTAATCCATTCTATCAGATAAATGGCAATGTGCCAGTTGTTATACCCCCTATGGGTAAAAAATAGACCCAAATGGGTATATAATTGGACCCAAAGCCCTGGAAATATCCGCTCAATTGCGCATAATATATTGTAATATTTGGCTTTATGGAAAAGGACCGGGGCAGGAGTCGGGGCCGGGAGGAGGTCCGGTTTTCAACTCTGATCCGGCCTTTTAGAGAGCCCTATTGCAGCTTTTAATAAAACAAAAGGTACCCGCCAGGGTCAATGGAAGCCACATTGGCAATGGCTTCTCCAGGGAGGATCAACCCTGACGGGCCCCATTTTGAAAGACGATTAAAAAATGGGAAATCCACCTGGTTTAAGGACCCCGGAAACCGGAAAATATTCACTAAATTATGTTTTATAAAAATTTGAATGGGGTACTGGAAGCGATTCGGCTTAATGGAGGTTTCATGAAAAAGATTCAGCCGATGCGGAGGGGTGGGGCGTTACCAGTCCTCGGGATAAAATTTGAAACCTATCTCAAAATTATGAAAATCGATGAAGTCGTAGGAGAACTCCGTGTAATCCGGACGGTAATAATTGACGTAGCGGTAACCCACCACGATATCCGTATCCTCTCCCGCCTCAAGCTGGACACCGGCCATTAATTGAAACGCCGGAGTGACCGAAGACCTTTTGGGAAGACCGGCCGCGCCGTTCACGGATTTCAGGTCCAATTCATGATACGCCACGCCGACGCCCACTCCCAGATAAGGAGTGACGAATGATGATCCCCGGAAATCTCTGGCCCCGTTGACGAAGAAACTGTTCAGGGCCAAATCGCCGTTCAGAGAGACCGTGCCTGCAGGACCTGCAATTCGGTTTAGGTTGACGCCCCTTCGTGACAGCTCGAATTCCGCCCGCCAGTTGCTGTCGAACAGCCAACCATAATAGGCGGACACACCATATCCGACGAGGGTGGTCACTTCCGCGTCATTCACAAATGCGGGATTGGGATTGCCCGAGGCGGAATCGACGTCGGAATTTCTGGCGACGGCCAGCATTCCACTGAGACCGAAATAAGATTGGCCATCCCAGAATCCCTCAGCCGAGGCGGAGGTGGTGAGACTCAACACAAGACCCAGGCTGATGACGGTTTTAAAAATTTTGATCACGCAAAAGACTCCTGTTGGTACCCGACATGGAATCAAACCATCGGCCGGATAGGGTCAAAGGGGCATGGGATCCATAAAATAAAGTCAGGAGGAATGAGTCCGGTTTCAGGCAAATCCTACGCCATCGGTTTCATCCGCATGCTGGTTGAGGTAGGCGACCAATTGAGTCCGGGAATTGACTTCCAGTTTCTTGTGAATCTTCTTCAGGTGGGTTTTAACGGTATGTGCGCTGATGAAAAGCCGCTCAGCAATTTCATTCCGGCCCAGCCCATCATGGATCAAACAGCAGATTTCCATTTCGCGCCAGGTGAGCCCCGCCTTTTCAATCAGCCGATTCGATTTGGTGAACGGGTCGGCGGCGGGATGAATGCGCAGGAGCCATGAATCCGCTTCCCGGGTACCCAGGGCCTTCAGCGGAATCAAATATAATTTATAGGTCCCTTTGGGAAGGGTAAAAAACGAAACTTCCCTGCCCCACTTCCCGATTTCCTCGGAATCCGATGCATCCAGACTGGCCTGCTCTCTTTCCAGTACTTTGATCAAGTTCTGCGGGAGTGCCGTTCCGGAATCTATTTCAAAAATATCCCGGAAGGCCGGGTTGGACGTGACCACCTCCCGTTTGCCATTGACCACGGCAATCCCGGAAGGCGACTTTAACAGTCCCTGAACTATGGCCTGCCATTTAATCAATTCCTCTTCCAGCATCACGGTTTTGATTTTGAACGCCAGGAACGATAGAAGCAGTTGCGTTTCGTTTTCATCTCTTAAAAAAACCTGCTCACTGACGTCATTGTGAAGCAACAGAAGTTTGGCTAGCGGATCCTCTTCCAGATAGGTTCGAATGACTTCCTGATCTTCGCTGGTGAATCGATCGCACCCTAAAAGTGGGGGCGGATTAGTAGCCGATACTTCAATCACAAAGTGACGGAAATCATCCTCGAATGCGGGATAGATATGGTCCTTGACCGCTTTTTTCAACTCATCGCGGTTTTGACATTCCAGCAGAATTTTAAGGGATTCCTGAAGTGAAAATTTTCCGGACTTTATCACAGATGGGGTATCTATTTCGGTGTTCATGGCCACAGGGTTACCGGTAAAGTTTCATTAAACTATTGGATTGCTGGATCATAATTTAAATTTGGAAAGATGTCAAAATAAACACGGTTTTTGCTCTGTCTTCCAATATTATTTGGAATCAAAACGCTCACATTCATAGGGGAGGAGCATTGCGGAGACCCACCTAAGTCCGATCAATTCCTTCTCCCGGCTAAAAATTTTTCAAACTAATCCTCTGATTATTTAACCAGTTGAGTAATTCTCTCCGACCAAGCTCAAAATTAACCCTTTTGGGGTATTGAAAGAGGCGGATTGGATGACTAGACTTACTGCTACCTCGCGCTGAAAGGGGTAAATGTAAATTCATTATTTCTTTTATAAATCTGGATAAACAGGGGCTTTAAAGCCGCTTCGGACTTCAGCTTTAATCAGGAACCCTAAGACCATGACAAAAACTTTCAACTCCTGGATGTTCCAAATTTTGCTAACGGCCATCACATCGTTCCTTTTTAATGGCGGCGGGTTTGCGGAAAATACAACCGGCACCCTGCCGATTGTGGATGGAATTGCCGTCATCCAATTGTCGGGTCAACCCTCTGCGGCGACCCTGGCGCGTCCCGCCATCCGTCCCAAGGTTCACCATTATCTGAGGAAGGGTTACCGGGGCACATTCCATCCGAAACATGCGAAGCTCGGGAACCCGGGAATCGCCACCTTGTCCTGATCCGGAAATGAAAATCAAGGCTATGGAGGAAAAGAATACCATGTGGGGAGGAATGATTTACCAGTTGAGAAAAAAAATTACCCGACCCGCTCTAATATTTTTGATTCTGACGGTATGCACTTTTGCCTTTTAGGCCGGTGGCATGCCACGAATAGAATAAACCCATCATCGTCCCGCCGTTCACATTTTCGTCCTTGTTCTCCTAAGGACTTCACATGGAAAAAGTTCCGAGCCCGCGGCGTGTTACACTCCTTTTCATGAACCCCCTTAAATTCCGATTCCTTTGGACCCTCATCGGCTATGGCTTGGTGCTGCTAGTGGTGGTTTTGTCGCTCTCCCCGGCACCACCCCCATCGGTAAGTTTCCCATGGATCGACAAATTGCTACACGTTATGGCATACGGCGTTTTGATGCTCTGGTTTGCCCAGCTCCATCCCCAATCCCGCTACGGATGGCTGGCTGGCGGGTTTGTTACTATGGGAATTCTGCTCGAGGTGTTGCAATCGTTCACCGGTTACCGGAGCGGGGATTACTGGGATGTCGCCGCCAACAGTTTCGGGACGGCGCTGAGTTGGGGGCTGGCGTTCAAGGGAATGAACACCCTGTTGCATCGATTGGAAGGGTGGTGCCGGCAAACTGAACGTTGAGCTTCGTGGCCTAGATCGCCGAGGTCGATCGTTTTAAAATATCTTTGCGTTTTAATCCCACCAGGTTGATGTCGTTTTCGACCATCATTTCCACCAGTTCCTGAAACGAAATTTTAGGAGCCCAGCCCAACTGGGTCTTGGCTTTGGTGGAGTCTCCCAACAGCGTATCCACCTCTGAAGGCCGGAAGTATTTGGGATTTACTTCCACCCGCACCTTGCCGGTGGTTTTGTCGACGGCTTTTTCCTTCACGCCCGAACCCTGCCAGTCCAGCTCGATGCCGCAATACCCGAAAGCGAGGTTAACGAACTCGCGCACCGTATGCTGTTCTCCGGTAGCCAGCACATAATCCTCGGCCTTGTCCTGCTGCAGCATCATCCACATGCCCTCGACGAAATCCTTGGCATATCCCCAGTCCCGGCGGGCGTCCATATTCCCCAGCGAAAATTTTTCAATTCTCCCGGAGAGAATCTGCGCCAGGCTGATGGTGATTTTGCGCGTGACAAAGTTCTCCCCGCGGCGGGGCGACTCGTGATTGAACAGGATGCCGCTGCACGCAAATAGGTCATACGCCTCCCGGTAATTAATGGTGATCCAATGGGCGTACAGTTTAGCGACACCATAGGGACTGCGTGGGTAAAACGGGGTGGTTTCCTTTTGCGGAGTCTCCATCACCTTCCCGTACAGTTCGCTGGTGGAAGCCTGGTAGAAGCGCGTTTTATCTTTCAGCCCCTGGCTGTTGATCGCGTCCAGAAGACGCAGCGTCCCCAGTGCGTCCGTCTGCGCCGTGTAATCAGGAGTGGCGAAACTGACGCCGACATGACTTTGCGCCGCCAGATTGTAAACTTCGTCGGGCCGAATCATGGCCATCAGTTTGTTGAGGCTGGACGAATCCGTCATGTCTCCGTAATGCAGTTGGAACTGGCCGGTCGATTGGGTGTTCTGGCGAATACTCTCGATCCGGCCCCGGTTAAAAAACGAAGAACGGCGCACCAGTCCGTGCACCTCGTACCCTTTATCCAACAGCAATTCGGAAAGGTAGGAACCGTCCTGTCCCGTGACTCCGGTAATAAAAGCTTTCCTCATAAATGAATGTCCCGTCGAATGATTGAGAGCACGCTCTCAAACTGCGATTTTGGAGTATGCTCTATTATTGCAACATCCTTTGAAAATATTCAAGGTCCGACTGAACCATCTCCCGCACCATCTCCTCAAACGAAACCTTTGGTTCCCAGTTGAGTTGGGATTTGATCTTATTGGAATCACCGACCAGCGGGACCTCTTCTCGGGGGCGATACAATTCTGGATCGATCACCAGGTACTCCTCGTAATTCAGATCCAGTTCTCCGAACGTCCGTTCCAGAAAATCCTGGATGGTGTGCGTCTGGCCGGTGGCGATGACGTAATCATCCACGCTTTCGGAAGTCAGCATGGCATGCATGGCGGCCACCGTGTCTTTTGCGTAACCCCAGTCGCGCTCCGATTCGATGTTGCCCAGCCGCAGTTCGCTTGCCATGCCCAGTTTGATTTTCACTGCGGTCGAAGTGATCTTGCGGGTGACAAACCGGGTGCTCCGCCGCGGTGACTCATGATTGTACAAAATTCCGGTGCAGGCAAACAGGCCCTGGTGCTGCCGGTAGTAACGGATCAAATCATGTCCGATCACCTTGGAGACCCCGTAAATCGACCGCGGGTTGAACGGCGTGTTTTCATTCTGAGGCGCATCCGGGGCATGGCCGAACATTTCTGACGATCCGGCGAAAAAGAATCGGCAGTCCGGAGCATGGGCCTTCAGAGCCAACAGCAGGTGGTGAGTGCTTTGGGTGTTGAATTTTAAAATGGCCGATTCGTCCTCCGGCAAATTTAACACAAACGTTTGCGCGGCGAGATGATAACTTTCATCGGGTTGAATCGACTGGATGAGGTCTTCCAGATCGCGGGTCTCCTTCAAGTTTCCGGTATGAAGATGCAGCCGGTCGCGCACTTTCTGGATTCGCCAGAAGGAGGGGTCCGATGCGTCACCGGCGCCCGGACGAGTCAGTCCGTGGACTTCGTAGTCCCGGTCAAGAAGGTACTCGGCAAGATAACTGCCGTCCTGTCCTGTGATTCCTGTAATCAATGCACGTTTCATATCCTTCAGGCGGATGGGTGGTATTCCCGGCGGCCCGGCCCCATGTTACAAATTGTCAAGCCGTTTGCAGATAAATAATTGAATGTCGCCGAAGCTGAATGGAATCATGAAATTCCTGAGGGAGGTTTTACCGATGGCGTCTCCCAGGAATTTCGCTCCGAATACGCCCAGCGCATCGAGCTTGAAAAAAAAGTATTCCAGCGTAATAACGTGAGTGTACTTCTGATGATGCACCAGCTGCAGGCCCGCCTTGGTCAACAACTGATTCATGGCGTCCAGCGTAAAGTAGAACAGGTGCATGTCCATGTACCAGGGCCACCGTTCCTTCATGATTTTCGGGTACCAGTTGTCGATGAAGAGGGTGGAAAACGCGAACACACCGCCCGGCTTCAAACGGGAATGGATCCGTTTCATTTCTTCCACCGGATGTGGCAGGTGTTCCATCACGTCCCACATGGTGATGACGTCGAAGGGCCCTTCCTCCGCCGGCAAGTCCCTGAGGACGCCCTGAAACACCCGTTCCTGCATCACCTCTTCGGAATACCCTGCGGCCCATTTCGAAGGCTCGACCCCGAGCGTTTCATATCCGTTTTCATGTGCCACTTTGAGAGAGATGCCGCAATAGGATCCGATATCGAGCAGTTTGCCGGACGCGGGCAGGCGGGGCTTGATCTTTGCAAAATTGTAACGAAAGGTTTTGAAGCGCGAGTCGATATTTTTCAGATAAGTCGGGTCTTCCACGTTTGAATAAAAATCGAGAAGCTTCTTTGCATCGTGCCGGGTTTCGTTGAACACCAGGCCGCAGTGCAGGCACTTCAAAATTCTCCCGTGGGTACGATGCCCTGAACTGGTGCACTGGTAGATCGACGCGTCTTCATTTTCCGCGTATTTGGCTGGGAACATTTCCATGTGAAACAGCGAATTGCAATTTTCGCAGGCCTGATCTTTTTCGATCGGTCTGTTGGGGTCATACACAACGAACGGGATGACGAACAGCCTGCGGTAAAACAGGCGGGCGATGTTATAGATCGCCTTGATAATCTCGCGTTTGGAAATCTTGGACGTTCCCGCGCGCCGGTCCTCGAAGTGGATGGGAAACTCCGCAAGTTTGCGCGTCGCCAGCCGGACCACGAAAATGGATTCCATGAAAAAGGAATAACCGTCCGACCAGATGGTGTTCAAAGCCATCTGCCTGAGCAGGTCCACGGAAAACCCGCGGTACGAGGTCGTGGCCTCATGGGTCGGGATGCCCAGTAGATACCGCGCCAGCATGTTGGCCGTCCGGCTGATCAGGGTACGGACCAATCCATAGTCGCACCGGCCGCCCTTGGCATACCGCGAACCGATCACGAAGTCGTTGTCCTCCAGCAGTTGCTTCATGATGGTGAGGTATTTGGGGTTGTGGGAAAAATCCGCATCCATCGTGATGAGTTGTTAGTAATTATGATGCATCGCATATTTCATCGCCAGCAGGTGCGCGGTGCCGAGGCCCAGTTTGGAGGGACGGTGGACGACATGGATGCGCGAGTTTTCGGCGGCCAGCCGGTCCAGAAGAGGGCCTGTCCCGTCGGGCGAACGGTCGTCAACGATCAGGATGTCCGTATCCGGCAAGTGGGAAAGAATTTCGTTGAGAAGAGTTTCAACGTTGTCGGCTTCGTTGTATGTCGCGGTAAAAACCAGGGTTCCGGGCATGGAATCGGACTTTGGGAAACAGGGAAATGTGGGTGTTGGTGACCAGGCGCGCCCCTCCACGG
>JAPUGN010000051.1 GCA_027298165.1 Nitrospinota bacterium | reverse complement strand
AACTGGTGAAACGGGGATTGAAAAATTGACGGTGTTTGCGTAAATCGATTTTTTCTCCATTTTTAATCCCCGTTGAAAAGTGCACCTTAAGCTGTAAAAAGATTCAACATTCCACCGTTGGCGGGCATTTTGCATCTATCTTTTCGTTTGCAGGGTATACCCCTTAAGGATGTAAATGGTATTCTGTCCATGAGCTTCAAACGAAATCAACGGTGGTTATGGATTCTCAGGGTGTTCTCGAATACAGCAAAGAGTTGTTCGGTCATTATGCGACCGATGAGAAACCCCGCGAAAAATTTCTCTTCGCCCAGGCCCTGCAGAACAACGACAAGTTTCATGACGACGTCAAGCGCGAGTTTTTAGCGAAGGTGGATAAAATCTGCAGCACTGAAAATCACCAGAAACAAAAGCGGGCGTTCAGGAAAGCGCTTCTGGAAAATATCAAGAATATGGTGATGTGGAAGGAATTTTTTAAAAGGGAGGGCACTGCCGAATCCCAGATGATTTTTTCCGTTATGAAGAAATCCTTGGAGTCGATGAGCTTTGAGGAATTCGAGAAACAAATGGCTTATTTTCAGCTGTACTCCGAAGCGCTGTATTCCCTCATGCAGGGCGTTTTGAACCGTTTTTACGATGAAGTGTTCGAGAACAATTATTCCACCATGCTGGCCCAAATCTGGCGCAGATATTTCGAGCATTATTTCAACTGCATTGTGGCCCAAAGCCAGGGCACGGAATTTCCGGGTAGAGATTTCCTTGCCCAGCTGAATACGATTCTGGAAAAGGTGGAAGTCTCAGCCCTGAAGGGCGACGAGCTGACTTACGATATGGATAACCTGTAAACCGTTTATCCCCGCCGGACGAGACGCACGGCGTGGGAGATGGTTTTATCGTTTTTGCCGTACCAGTAGGGACAGCCGTTGAGATAGAACACGATCTGCGCCTCGTTGCCGCGTTCGTCGCTGGTCCAGGTGCAATTGCCCGCTCCCGCTGGAAATACCGAATCGATCTTGATATCTCCCCCCTTGAAATCTTTATTCAGTTTTTCCTCGTCATACAGAGAAGAAGCTTCGTGGATGGTTGGCATTCGCCAATCGGAATGTCCGCCGAATTGTTTCTCGTTTATCTCCTTAGCATAGGCTTGGGCTTCATCCCAGGAGAGTTCCTTATCCTTGTTCAAACGCGAATCGTTGGCCATCCAGGTCAGGCTGGTGAGGGAATCGTATATGGTGTTGTCGTCGGTTTTGATGAAACGTGATTTGGGTTTTTCCATGTTGATCTCACTGGCAATAATAAAACGCCCGGCTATAGTCCCTGCCGGACGAATAGGTTTATTTGGATGGTTGAGGGCTATATTAACCTTTCCCGCCGATTCTGTAAAGGTCTTCCCGCCGGTCGGCAAACAGGTCGTTATGGCCGTTGATTTTTTTGTTCCGCGCCTTATCCAGGTCGAGGGCGACCCCCTGCGCTTCCTCCCGGTCCTCCGAGGCACGGACAAGGACGGTGCCGTCCGGGTCGACCGCCTGGCTCTGGCCGATGAATTTCAGGGATTCTTCCGGCAGGCGCTGTTCGGTGCCCACGCGATCGGCGGTCACCGCGAACACCCGGTTTTCCAGACAGCGGGTGATCATGGCCTGCGGGCAATCCGGTAGCACCAGATTGGCCGGGTGGGCGATGACGTCCGCCCCCTGCAGGGCCAGCGTGCGCGCCGTTTCCGGGAACCGCCAGTCGAAGCAGATCATGATCCCGATCTTCGCGAACCCGGCATCAAACACGGTAAACGGTAAATTTCCCGGTTGAAAAAATTGAATTTCCGTATCAAAAATGTGAGCTTTCCGGAATTTGCCGATATAACCCCGGGGTCCGACGATCACCGCCGAATTGTAGAGGGTGTCGCCCTCCCGTTCGGCGAGGCCAGCGACGATCACCATGCCCGATGCCCGGGCCCAGTCGATCAGAAACTCCGTGGTCGGTCCGTCAGGGATGGGTTCGGAAAGATTTTGGGCTTCCGCCAGCGAGCGGAACTGGTATCCGGTATTGAACAGCTCCGGGAGGACCAGCAGGTCGGCGGTGCGCTCTCCCCATAAAAATTTAGCCTGGGTGCGGTTCGCCGCGACCGCCCCGAATTCGGGATGGGTCTGGAGAAAACCGGCCTGGATGATCGAACTCATGGCTTATTGTACAACTTCGCATGGATGGGGGGATGGAAATCTTGTCAGAGAAAGGCGGTTTACAATTGGGAGTTCTGGTGGCGGAGCAGGTGGTCGATCAGAACCAGTGCCATCATGGCTTCGGCCATGGGCACGGCGCGTGGCGCGACGCAGGGGTCGTGCCGTCCTTCCACCCGGATCTTGGCTTTCTTGCCCTTCTGGGTGACGGTGTCCTGCTCGCGGTTGATGGAGGACGTGGGTTTGACCACCATGCGCACCACGATGTCGTTGCCGTTCGAGATGCCGCCGAGAATGCCGCCGGCGTTGTTGGTTTTCGTAGTGATTTTTTTACCCTTGGTAATGAAGACGTCGTTGCATTCCGATCCCTTGAGCCGGGCGGCTTCGAATCCGATGCCGATTTCAACGCCCTTGACCGCCGGCAGGCACATCAGGGCCTTGGCGAGGTCGGCGTCCAGCCGGTCGAACACCGGCTCGCCGAGTCCGGGCGGCACCCCCTGCGCGACCACCTCGATCACACCGCCCAGCGAATCGCCTTCCTTGCGGGCCTGCATGATGGCGTCCACCATCTTTGCCGCCACTTTTTTGTCCGGGCAACGGACGATATTTTTTTCAATTTCTTTGACGCTGAACGTTTGGGCGACGAGGTCACCGATTTGCCGGGTGAAGGCGAAGATCTTGATCTTGTGTCGCGATAGGAGTTTTTTGGCAATGGCTCCAGCGGATACCCTGCCGACGGTTTCCCTGGCGCTGGAGCGAACGCCGCCCCGGTAGTCGCGAAAACCGTATTTCTGGTCATAGGTGAAATCGGCGTGGCCGGGGCGATATAAGTGTTTGATCAGTTCGTATTTGGAGGAATCGGCATCGGCGTTTACCACCATCATAGCCAACGGGGTGCCAGTGGTTTTGCCCTGGAAGACGCCGGACAGAAAGCGGATGCGGTCGGGCTCCTTGCGGGTGGTGGTGACTTTGCTCTGCCCGGTACGA
>JAPUGN010000050.1 GCA_027298165.1 Nitrospinota bacterium | reverse complement strand
TTTGGAGTGCTAAAATACCCACCAAACCTTATACTGTAAGAGGACCAACTATAGGGGAAATACCATGTGGGGCTATAGATTTCATAGATTTCATAGATTTCTTGGAATCAGTTTTGCGGTACTGGCGTGCCTGGGTTTGATGGACAGGGGACAGGCTCTGGCCGCATACTCCGCCTCACCCGGTTTCTCCATGAATCGGCCTCTGGCGGCGTCTCCATCCGAGGAGTCATTTCAATTAGCAATTACCGCAGGCAGTCAGTCTATCCCGTCGGCTCCTCCGGAGCAACCTGCGGGTAATATGTCTACCCCGTCGGCTCCTCCGGAGCAACCCACCGAAAAAGAAGCCATTGTCCCAAAACCGGAAGAAACCAAAAAGAAGGAAGTTAAAAAAGCTTCCAAGCCCAAAAAGAAAAAAGTAAAGGCGGCTCAATCAAAAAAATCCGAGGCGAAAAAAGCTCAGGTAAAAAAACCTGAGAAGGAAGAGGCGGGTTTCATCGATACCTTGAAGTCGCTGGTTGGGGTGGGTGACGCCTCCAAGGAAAATCTCGAAAAAGCTTCCGGGAAAGCGCCTGAAAAGGAAGAACCCGGCCTGTTCACCAAAGTCCTTAAAAAACTGGTGGGCGGTGATGACGATAAGAACAGCGATCAAAAGCAGGCCAGGCAAAATCCGCTGAATCCCATCAATGTCGCGCCCACGGTCAGCTCGACACAGAAACAGCAGGATGACCCGCCGCAGGCCAAAACAGCGAAAACGGATACTCAGACCACGCTCAAAGGTTCCTTTAAAAAGCTGATCGGGGTGGATGCCGCCAAGGACAAGGCAGAGCAGGCCTCGAATACGGTGGTCAAAACCTCCAAGCAGGAAGAATCCGGTGTGACCTCCGTCTTAAAAAATATTCTCGGTGGCGGCGACAAGAAAGACTCCCCAGCCGCTGGCAAAGCACAACCCGCCAAAGCCCAACAGGCGCAGGCCAAAACCTCTGAAGAGCCTGCAGTCAAACGTACCTCCGGTCAGACCCGAAAATACCTGGGTCAAAATTCCGAGGACGAGCAGCTTGAGAAAGACCGGGGCGGGGTTAAAAAAGGCAAAAACATCCTCAAGGAATCTTTCAAAACTTTAGTCGCGGACGAAATCAAAAAAGAAGAAGAACCCGTGGAATAATATTCTCACCTTATAAGGGGGGGTCCGATGAAAACGATTTCGTTAAATCAATCCTGGCAGCTGTTCTGGGCGGCAACCGCCTTGTCCCTGATGGTGGCTCAACCGCTGTGGGCGGAAGAAAGTCCTGCCGCACCGGACACCCAGGAAGAATCGGTCTTTCAAGCCATCAAGAGGAAGGCCAATGAATGGCTGGGCGGGAACCCGAGTTCCCCGAAGGCTCAGAAGGACGATAAGAAAGTTGAACCACCGACCGACCCGCAATCTCAGGAAAATTCTGCCGGGCAATCGGACGGCCGCAAGGTCATTGACACTGTTAAAAAGAGAATGCAGAAAACCTCCGACAACGTTTCCAAGTCCGTCGACCGCGATAAGAAAACCATCACAAAGAAACTCAACAAATTGTTTGGTGATAAGAAATAAGTCCTCGCTTCATTTTCTCGTGAGAATCATCTGAAGACGGATCCTTTCCCTCAGAATCGAATGCCCCCTCAAAATTGCAGTTGGAAACTTTCCAGCATTACCCCCTGGCGGCGTCAGCCCCCCAATCTTTTTAAAAATTAAAGCAGTGGTTGCGTTGCCGTGGAGGGCGCGCAGGGCGGTTGTGCGAACAGGGTATCCCGTTGCCGGTCAGACGGCCGGGTTTTTAAGATACGCGGCCAGGCCCGCTGAGATGTCGCGGATGAAATCGATGTCCAGCGTCTCCAGCGTGTCGGTGGGCTGGTGATAGTTGGGGTTTCTGAAAAACGCCGTATCGGTTACCATCGCCGCCTTGAAATCCTGTTCCCAGAACACACAATGATCGCTCAGCCGGACTTCGACGAACGAGTCGCCGCGGCCGGGAAGCACCAGATGCTCCACCCCCAAATCGGGGGTGGTTCGCTTCAGGACATCTGCCAGACCGAGTGCCAAAGACTGTGAAGGTTCGTTACCCACCACCGCGATGAAGTCCCCGGTGTCCGGATACTGTGCAGCATCCACGTACGGCGGGTAGGTTTGCGAGCCGGGTTCGGTGGTGCGGTAGCCCAGCATTTCCAGAGCAACCATGCCGGAAATATTTTCGCCGGACTGCTTGAGGCGGGCCGCCATCTGGTGGCTCCCGACAAAGCCGTACTCCTCCAGCGCGAAGGCGGTAAACACAATCGATCCCTTGACCGCATCCTCCGCCAGGCAACGCGCCACTTCCAAAAGCGCCGCCACCGCGCTGGCGTTGTCGTCCACTCCGGGTGTGCCCTCCACCGCATCGTAATGCGCGCCGAGGATAAACGTGCCCTGTGAGGGGTCGGTTCCTTCCTTCAATCCGAAGATGTTGTGCGAGAGGGTGCCCTCGAACGGCACCTCCTCCCGCGAGACGCTCAGGCCGAGATTTTGAAAATGCTGGAGGATGTAAGCGCCGGCCTGCTCCAGCGGTCCCGGCGCGCTGAACGGGTTGCGTTCGCCGACCAGGGCCTGGAGGTGGTTCAGGATATGTGCGCTTTGGGGTGAATGCATGCCGGGGCTCGGAGGGTCAGGGCGGCAGGGTCGTCGCGACCTATTGGAGTTGAATAAAAAAGTTTACAATTAACGGCTATCGGCCTAACATAGCCGCATGGTCACGGTGGAATGTTATTCAGGTTACCGGGTCAACGAACGGCCGATAACTTTTACTTTAAGCGAGTGCGATTATACGCGTTCCTTCCGGGTTCGGGAAGTCCTCGACCAGTGGTTCGGCGAGACGGCGGACTATTTCAAGGTCGAAGCCGACGACGATAACATCTACCTGCTGAAATACGACGGCCGTCAGGACGCCTGGGACCTGATTTTTTATCAGAACCCGCGCCGCCTTAAGGCGATTCGGCCCACTGAGCTGGAGGCCACCCTGCCGCCTGTTCTAAGGGGAACGGGGACCCAAGGGTCCATACCGATTCATTAAACCCGATCCGGTAAGTCTTCTGGAAATGCCCGGCCCACTCCGGCGGGGGATGTCATTCACGCTCAGTTCATGAACCCGACCGCCCATTCCCTTCAAAAATACGCCGGCCACCGGCAGAAAATGATCGAAGAGATCATTGACCGCGGCATCAGGGACGTCCGGGTGATCGAGGCGATGAGCCGGGTACCGCGCCATGTATTCGTGCGCGATTCGTTTCATCATAAAGCCTATGGCGATCATCCCTTGCCCATCGGCGCAAGCCAGACCATCTCGCAACCCTACGTGGTGGCCGCCATGTCCGAGGCCCTGCAATTGACGGGGGAGGAACGGGTGCTGGAAATCGGCACCGGCTCGGGATACCAGACCGCCCTGCTGTCCGAATTGGCAGCGCAGGTGTTCACCATCGAGCGGGTGAAATCGCTCGGTCGCCAGGCCAAACAATTGCTGGATGGCCTGGGGTACACTCATATCAACTACAAAGTATTCGACGGTACCTACGGCTGGCAAGAGCTGGGTCCGTACGATGCGGTGCTGATCACCGCCGCCGGTCCCGAAGTGCCCCAGGCGCTGATCGAACAGGTGAAAGACGGCGGCCGTATCGTCGCACCCATTGGCGACGACCAGGGCCAGGAACTGATGGTCTACACCAAACGCGGCAAACGGCTCCGCGCCAAAAGAATGGGCGATTGCTTTTTCGTTCCATTGATTGGTAAATACGGCGTGCCCGAGGGAGAATAATACCCGGCCGTCACGGGTCATAGTATAAGTATCCAGAACTGCATCCAGGGGGTTCAACCGGTGTTTTCCAAAATCAAAAAAGAAGGGGATTATGTTTTCGGGCCGGGCATCAAGTCCCGCTACAATTATGACTACGCCTCGTTGTCCGACACGATGAACGACGCCTATTGCCTGGTGCTCCACCGCAAGCTGGAAAACTGGCAAAAACAGCATGGAGCGTTCAATGTGGTGGTGGGCATCGCAACCGAAGGTATCCGCATCGGCTACCGGTTGGCGCAGAGGATGGATCTGCCGTTTTACATCATGCCGCACCAACGAACCGCGCTCGAGCAGTTGGGTGTCCCCTCACTGCCTGCCGATACCCATTGGCTGATCATCGACGACATCGTTACCACCGGCAGCCAGTTCATGACCGCCGTCGACTACCTCGAAATCGAAGAAAAGCCGGAAACCATCACCTACGCCTGCATGATCAAGCGCAACCCTCAGAACCTCGACTTCTCCGCGGTAACGGGAAGCCCGGAAAAGGAACAGAAATGGGTGCGCACCGAACGTTTCGATTTCATCGACAAACGCCTCGTCGCCCTCTACTCCGAACCGGAGTAAGCCCTCCTCGCCGTCCCAATCTTGGTAAGTACCCTAAAATCAACGGAGAATTAGGGGTTTCTTTAGGGCCGCGATCGGCGGTAGTCTAGGGGCAGGGATGGACGGATTGACAGGTGATGCCATCGGTCTCTATATTCATTATGCAGTTTGGCGAATCCAAGGAGGACCGGGTTATGCGATGGATGGTTTTGATTTCAACATTGTTCCTGTCCGGGTGCGTGGTTCATTACAGCGGCGCGCGGAATCAGGGTCCGCCGCCTCTGCGGTCCACCACTATGGCGCAGGTGAACAGCATGGCCGGCGCGCAACAGCCAGCGGCTTACAAGGTGGGCTTCATGGAGGGCTGCGACAGCGGCCGCCTTTCCGCCGGCGACAACTCGTATCTCTTTAAAAAGGACGTCGACCGGTTCAACACGGACGACGTCTACCAGCAGGGCTGGAACGACGGTCACAGCCGGTGCGCCTCCGGCGAAGGATCTGCGCCCGCGACAAATTATTCTACCAACACCTATTTCGGATTTGGATATTATCCCTATTATTACCCCGGGACGTATTATTCGGGCGGGTATTATTACCCCGGTTATTACGACTATTACCCGAATTACAGTTCCAGCTATTCAATCTGGCTGGGAAACTACGGGCACCACCATAGCAGTCACCGTCAACATTATTACGCTTCACCCTGGTACGGCGGTCACAAGCACAAAGGCGGCGGCAAACATTTTTCCTGGTTGGGCAGTCGTCATAAAGGCTCCAGTGGTTTCTCCGGTGGAAAACATCGAGGCGGCGGACACGGCAAAGTCCACAAAGGTTCGAGCGGTAAAAGCAGCAGGGGCAAGGGCCGGGGCCATAAAGGCGGCGGTGCCTGGCTGCGTTAACTCCACTTTTAATTTTAGTGACAAGGCGTTCCTGTCGGGAGCGCCTTTTTTTATGGGAGTTGGGGTTGTATTGCTGAGGGTGTGCCCGTTGGAAATTATTTTTTGAGCAGGTAGGCCAGGGTGCCGGAGCGTTTGTAACGGCCCGCCGCCGCCCCGGCGCGTTCCCCCACGCCGAAGTACAAATCGACCCGGCCCGGTCCCTGAATCGCCGCGCCGGTATCCTGATCCACCACGAACCGCGACACCTTTTGCCAGCTGGTGATTTCCAGCGCGTCGTTCAGAATGGGTTTTTCCATGGTGATGTAGGCCAGCCCGCCTGCCGCATACAGTTTTTTATCGGTCGCGATGGAGCGTCCCGCGACCAGTTCGCCTCCACCCGAACCGCGCGGGGGGTAATCGCTCATTTGAAAAAAAATGTAGCGGTTGTTGCGGAACAGATACAGGTTGATGTCTTCGGGGTGTTCGCGGAAATACCGTTTCATGCCCTGCATCGATCCCTGTCCGGGGGTGATGATGCCGTCGCGGATCATCTGTCGGCCGACACTACGGTAGCGGAAAAGGTTGGAGCCCATGTACTGCACCACCTGCAGAGACCCGTCCGGGAAGGCCAGGTAGCCCGATCCCTGAATGTGCAGAAAGTAGCGCTCGAGGTCGTCCTTCAGCCAGGCCACCTCCAGGTCCTGATCGCGGAGCGCATGGCCTCCGTCGATGTCTTTCCGGGTCAGCAATACCGGTTGGTGCACCGGGGTCAGGTGGTAACCCGGGTCGATATTTGCGATGCGTTGGTAGCGCGAGGCCTCCGCCACGGCGGGATACCATTCCGGCTTCCGGTACAGCGTGTAGATATACTCCCCGTCCTTTTGCCTCCGTGCGGGAATTATCGGCGTGTAATAACCGGTGAACAATCCCGGGCGGCGACTGTGTGGAGCTTTGGCGCTGATCACTTCAAACTGTTCGTTGAGGCTCAGGGTGAATGCTTCGTCGGATAATTCCTGCTCCAGCAGATCCATAAAGGCGTGCAGGGTGTCGACCAGTTGCCGCCGGGTCACCACACGCGGGCCGAGCCGCACCCGGCGGTCCAAATTACCCGATTCCATGACGCTCAACTGTTTTCGGATCGCTTCTTGGAGAGACGCCCGGTCCATGTCGTCAACCCAGGTTGGCGCGGCCGGTTTGGCAGAGTCCCCGGTTACGGCGGCCGGCTCCGGTGGCAGCGGCGG
>JAPUGN010000005.1 GCA_027298165.1 Nitrospinota bacterium | reverse complement strand
GGAACAACCCGCGTCCCGGTACGGCCGGCGCACTGCCGACGCCGTGGCGAAGTTTCAGCGCTATTACAATCTCAAGGACCACGGCCGCCTCGACACCGAAACCAAAATGATCCTCTACAACCGTCTGCCCGCCTACAAAGTCCCCCGCCTCACCGGCAATTAAAATTACCGGCACTAAGGCTGTCACCTTGAGTCCTTTGACAAGCTCAGGGCAGGTTGTTCCGGGCGGATCAGGATTCGATGCGGCCGATGTCGATTTTTCGCATGAAGATCTGGAGGGTGGAGGAAGCGTAGAGTAAAACTGCGAGGTCTTTCAATCCGTCCTTGTTGAAGTCGGCGCCGGCGATGGCGCGCGGCTGGCGGCCCACCGGGTAATTGAAGTGCGGAAAGATAAACGATCCGTCGCCCCGCCCCTCCAATAACGAGATGTCGCCGTCGCGTATGTTACTGACGATCAAATCCGGTATCCGGTCGCCCGTAAACTCACCCGACACGATATATCCCGGTCCTTTTTCCGCGGCGAAATCCTCCTGCCGTTGAAACCCGCCTTTGCCGTCGCCCAGAAACAGTGTCAAACTGTCCGCCAACACACTCGAAACGATCAGATCAAGATGCTTGTCGCCGTTCATATCGCTTTGGGTGATGTAGCCGGCCTGTTTGCCGCCCATGATTTTTTTCGGGGTTTTAAAAGTACCGTCGCCGTTGCCGAAATAGAGGCGGATGAAATTCGTCTTCAGCCCGTTGAAGGTGATGGCGAGGTCCAGGTTCTTATCGCCGTTGTAATCTGCCGACACCAGGCTTGCGGGGGTGCCCGGCGCTTTGTAGGCTTCCGCCGGTTTAAAAGTGCCGTCGCCGTTGCCGAGAAAAATAATCAGCTTGTCGAACCGCAGGGTCACCGCCAAGTCCGCCTTACGGTCATTGTTGAAGTCGCCGGTGGTGATGGCAATCGGCAATTTGCCGGTTTTCACCAGAGGCTGAATTTTGAACTCGCCGTCCTTCTGTCCCAGCACAATGAATAAAGTGCCGTCACCGTAATTGCAGACCGCCGCGTCGGGTATGCGGTCATTGTTAAAATCCGCCACCGCGAGGGCCACCGGTTCGCGCCCGGTGTTCATCACCAGCGGCTCCTGGAACGTGCCGTCGCCATTGCCCTTGAAGTACATCAGGGTGTGGTCGTCCGTGTTCGGCACCAGCAGGTCCGGATACTCGTCGTTGTTCATGTCGTACGCGACCACGGTGGCGGGCTTTTTGCCGACCTTATAGGCCGAGGGCAGGGCGAACGGCTCGGGGTCCCGCGCGCTGGGACCGCATCCCGAAAAAAAACTGAATAACGCCGAAGCGATAAAACCCATCAGTAGCAGTCGAGTCACATGAATTCTCGGGTTAGGATAAAGGTTGGGCCGGGGCGGCGAATCGCCGCAGGTAAATTTCTCCCCCTTGTAAAGAGGGCCGGGGGGGGTTCCTGTTCAGCTAAATGCGGTTTATACAGGATGTTGCCAGCCTTGTAAAGCCGGGAATCACCTTGACACAGCGCTTTTCAATAACTTAATCTATTAAATAACAATAATTTAACCACACCCCCCCATGGTCTCCCTCCGACAGGTTCTGGTTCGATCCGCCCTTCTCCTGCTTTTGGCAGCGATGCTCTCCAATTGCGGTGGCCTCCTTTATTACGACGCGCCTTCTTATGAATATGACAGGCCTTACGGCATTTACCATCCCGTCAAAAAGGGGCAGACTCTGTACTCCATCGCCAAAGGGTATGGCGTGAGCGTGGCCGAACTGCAACGGGTCAATGGCCTCTGGGACCCGGCATCGATGGATGAAGGAATGTTTTTATGGATTCCCCGGGCCGACCGGCTGGTATACGTCGCCCCGACGGTTGAAGGCACGCCGGGGGTTTCCAAATCGCGGCCTCGCAAAACTAAATCCAAATCCAAAACAAAAACCGCGGCCGTAAAGAAAAAACTATTGTGGCCGGTGAAGGGCGGCGTGTTGACCTCCCGGTTCGGTACGCGCAGCGGCAGGAACCACCACGGCATCGATATCGGCGCACGGCGGGGAACCCCGATCCGGGCCGCCCACGGTGGCACGGTCGAGTTCAGCGGATGGGGTCCGACTGGTTACGGCTTGATGATCATCATCAAACATCCCGGCCGCCTCACCACCGTGTACGCGCACAACATGCGCAACCTCGTCAAAAAAGGAAACAAGGTGAGGCGCGGCCAGATGATCGCGCGCGTCGGCAAAACCGGCCGCGCCAGTGGACCGCACGTCCATTTCGAGGTGCGCAACGACACCCATCCCAAAAATCCCCTGCTGTATCTCAAAAAATGATACTCTTCGCTTTTTAAGCGAGATGCCCGTCCGACAACCGTTTTAAAAAGAGAATCACCCGAAAGAAATGGTATGGAAGCGCTGAAACAAATCATCCGGGACATCCCCGACTTTCCCAAACCGGGAATCCAGTTCAAGGACATCACTCCGCTGTTGGGCGACCCCGTGCAGTTCACCAAAGTGGTGGACCATCTCAAGGAGCGGTATACGGGAAAAAAAATCGATCATGTGGTGGGCATCGAAGCGCGCGGGTTCATCTTCGCGGCGACGCTCGCGTATGCGCTGGGCGCGGGATGCGTCATGGTGCGCAAACCCGGCAAGCTTCCGTACAAAACCTTCAAGGAAACCTACGATCTGGAATACGGCACCGATACCGTCGAGATGCACCAGGACGCGCTGAAGCAGGGCGAACGCGTGGTGGTGATCGACGACGTGCTGGCCACCGGCGGCACCATGGCGGCGACGGTCGATCTGATCCGCAAAAACTTCAACGCAGAAATCGTCGAAGCCGCGTTCATCATCGAACTCAAATTCCTCAACGGCCGCGACAAACTCAAAGACCTGCCCATGTATTCCCTCATTCAGTTTTAATTTTTTAGAACGCGCAGAGTGATTTCGTCGGAAAGATGATCCACCAGTTTTGCCACTTCATCGACGTAGTCCGGGGAGATCATCAGTTCGATATGGCCGCGCTCAGGATCGAGGGTGCGTACCACTGCGAAGTCGTCATAGGCTTCGAACAAACCGACGATGTAGGCGATATCACTCTTGTTGACTTCCAGGATCCACTGAACCGAATCGGTGTGCGGCACGTCGGGAGTCATCCCACGGAGCCGACGGTGGGTAAGGCGGGTGAGGCGCTTCGCCTCTCCAGGAGAAGCATGAGGATGCTGACCGCCGCCGGAGTCACGCCGGAGATGCGCAGGGCCTGACCGAGGGTCGCCGGGCGGATGGCTTCCAGTTTCTGCACTTCCTCGTGCGACAGGCCGGGGATGCCGGCGTAGCTCATGTCGTTGGGGATGACGTAATTCTCCAGCTTCTTCTGTTTGGCGACCATCTGGTTCTGCCGCTGAATGAACGCCTCGTACTTGACTTCGATTTCCACCCCCTCCGCTACATTCTCGGGCACCGACGCACCATTGAAAACTTCGATCAACTGCGGGTAGCGAATTTCCGGCCGCCGCAGAAGTCCGCCCAGCGTAGTCGGGCCTTTGAGATCGGTGATCCCTATCCTGGACAGCAAAGCCAGCGTCGCCTGGTTCGGCGCCACGGGAGTGGCGTTGAGGCGGTCGATTTCGTTGGCCACCGCGCGGTGTTTGTCGAGCGACACCTGGTAAACATCTTTTGGGATCAACCCCAATTCGTAGCCTTTTCCCATGAGACGCAGGTCGGCGTTGTCCTGCCGCAACAACAGCCGATACTCGGCGCGCGAGGTGAACATGCGGTACGGCTCCTTCGTGCCCTGGGTGACCAGGTCGTCGATCAGCACGCCGATGTACGCGTCCATGCGCGTCAGCACGAACGGATCACGCTTCTGCACCTGGAGGGCGGCGTTGATGCCGGCGATCAGTCCCTGCGCCGCCGCTTCTTCATAGCCGGAAGTTCCATTGAGCTGGCCTGCGTGGAACAGTCCGCGCACGCGC
>JAPUGN010000049.1 GCA_027298165.1 Nitrospinota bacterium | reverse complement strand
GCCAAGATATACCTATTTTAAGGCCGGAAGGGGAGGTCCCCGAGGTTCGGGTCCGGCCCGAGGAATCGCCGGAATGGGTGATCGCCACCTACCGCAAGCACCGGCTGGCGGAAGTCACCGCCGAGTTGGACGCCGATTTGGGCAAAGGCCGGGGCACCGATGTTTTCATCGAGCCGATTCTGCTCGACATGAATCCCGTGGAGCATCGCCAGAGCCTGCAGGAGCAGGTGTTCCACAACCCGCGCGAAATCACCGAGAACCTGCTGGGTGTCCAAACCTCGAAAGTCATGTTGGAGTCGGATTCGGGCATGGGCAAAACCACTTTTCTCAAAGTGTACCAGGAGCGGCTCCTGACGCCGGAAAATCCGGGCGAATATCCCATGCCGGTTTATTTCGATCTGTCGCATCTGCCGGAGGGAACCGGGTTTGTGGAATTTTTTCCCGAACTGTACCGGCAAATCACCGCGGTTGTCCTCAAGGAACAAGAGGAACAGCCGGACCTCGAAATCCGCGAACCCCTGTTGGAGCGCACCATCAAGCATCTGGTATTGACCGGGCAGATGCTGTTTCTGCTCGACGGGTTTGATCAACTCCTGCCGGAAGACCGCTTTCAAATTTATTTCGACGTGGTGGTTGACGGCGATGCTCTGCGCGATAACTTTGTTTATATCGTTACCCGCCCGGTCGGGTTTGGGCCCTATGCCACCACAGCGATCGTCAATCGGGGGCAGGACTCGACCTTCCGCGCCGCCATCCAACCGGTCAGCGATCTGCAGCGACGCCATTACCTGCCGTCCGCCGTGTTGAAGAAGAACCAGGCGGAAAAGTTTCAGTTGTTTTATCCGGAACTCTTTGAAAATCCATTTTTGCTCAAATTGATCCGGACCCTGGCCAACGCCGAAAAACTGGAAGACGTCACCTCCCGGACGCAACTGTTCGAAGCCTGGATCGATCATGTATTGGCTCGCGTGGAGCAGGCGGAACCTGATGCGGAGAGGCAACAATGCCTGAAGACTTTGGAAGACATTTCCCTGCAATTGTACCGGGAGGGACACCGGCAACGGTTCCAGGAGGTGGAAACGGGATTCGAACTGAAACTGTTTGAAGAGCGCGGCGCCTATTTGAAACAACTGTACGCCGAAGGTCAAATCCGGGCGCCCTTCGACCGGTTCATCCAGTCGACCCTCACGCGCTGGGAGTTTCGTCATCCCCTGTTCCAGGAGTATTTCGCGGGACGGGCGCTGGCCCGCGATGCAGAATGGGAGTCCACCCTGCGGGAGCACGGGCGCGACGATACCTGGCAACACCTGTTCCGGTTTTTCGCGGGAGCGACGTCCACCTCTTCCGACACCCTGGTGGATATCCTGCTGGAGGAAGGCGCGCTGTTTCTGGCGGGCCATGTGTTGCCCGAAGTCGCAACCGTTTCCGAAAACCGGCGTTTGCTGGTCGGCCAGTTGTTGAAATACCAATGCCCCGAAGCGCAACCCCAGTTTGCCAAAAACCGGCTGATACGATTGGCGGCGGTTCTTGAGCACAATGACCACAAGGCTCTGGAGACGTTGACACACAATCTCCTCAAGCGCGGGAAACGCGACTCCCGAATACTTTACAGCCTGCTTGAATTGTTGTCGACTCTCCATAACATCGACTGGAAGGAAGTCATCGACTGCCAGAATTTTGAATCCGTGCGGGCCCTCCCGGAGCTTCACGAATTTTTAAACGAACATCAGGATCCAGAAACCGTCAGCCTTGCGGTCATTAAAAAATGGACGGAAATGGTTACGGTTCCCGCCGGTAAATTCATTTATCAGGAAGAGAAGGACGAGGAGGACCAGATCGAGATGAAGGAGTATGCGATCATGAAATACCTCGTCACCAACGAGCTGTACCGGCAATTCGATCCCCGGTTCCAGTTCCGCTTTCCCAAATATTCCTGGGACAAGGATCAACCCGTCCTCGGCATCAACTATTACGAGGCCACCGTTTTTGCCCTATGGCTGGGTCTGCGGTTGCCGACCGAAACGGAAAGGGAAAAAGCCGCGCGCGGTACCGACGGCCGGGATTACCCCTGGGGCGAGGCCATGGGCTACCAGACCGGATTTTGCAACACCGCCGACTTCGTGATCGGGCACACCAGCCCTGTGACGGATTTCGAAGAAGGCATCTCCCCCTACGGCTGTTTCGATATGGCCGGCAATGCCTGGGAATGGTGCGTGCAGTTGAATTCCTCCCAGTTCACCACCCAAAAAATCGTCCGGGGCGGATCGTGGCTCAACTACATGGTTCATGCCAAATGCCATTTCCGCAACGCCTTCGATCCCGCTGAAAGGCACCTTGGAGTCAGCCTCCGATGTACCACTCTGCCCCTGGTGGAATTGGAGCGGGAAGAATCGGAAGATTTCTGATCCGGTCCATGCCGCTATCCACCCCGCGGCGGGTTTCCTGAGAAGCGTTCCCAGGTCCTGCCCCCGAAGTGGGATAAACTTTTACTTGACAATGCTTTAGCTCCCTTTCTATCCTGAGTTAATAAGGCAAATTCAGAAAAACTGCCCTGCTTCCAGGGAATGGTTTTGCCCCCGATCCAGGGGGGGTATCCGGCTGTGAAAAGAGCCGGTAGATTCCCCTGACATCCTTTCAAACGTACCGGAATGCACCTGTGACCGAAACCCGCACGATAAAAAAATTACTGTTTGTTGATGACGATCCTGCAATGGTCAAGGTAGTGGGAAAAATCCTGGACAGCGCCCTCGGCCCGCAGGTGATCGAATTTCATGAGGCCTTGTCGGGAGAACGCGGGCTCCAGCAGGCGCAGGAGCTGAAACCGGATATCGTGATGTGCGATATCCACATGCCCGGGATCAACGGCTTCGAGTTCTGCAAAAAGATTCGCCAGTCGGGTCTCCCGGCCACGGTCATTCTCATGTCCGCTTACGACGAGAGTGAAGATTACGCGATCCAGGCCAAGGAAGTCGGGGCGGACGCCTTTCTGACCAAGCCCATCAAAAAAGGCGAACTGTTGTTCGCGGTCAATTTTATCCTTCGCATCGATCATCTCAACGAAACCGTTCTTGGAAAAAACCAGGAATTGCAAGAAGATCAACGCCGGTTGAGGGACAATCTTAAAGACATCATGCGCATGAATTCGCAGTTGGAATCGCAGAACGACCGGATCTCTTCCATGAACCGGGAGCTGGAGGAGCGGTTCGATTCCACCGCCGGTCTGCTCACCAATATCATCGAGCTCAACCAGTCCCAGCATCGGGGTCACTCCGAGCGTGTGGCGGAAATCGCGGTATTTATCGGGCAGAAAATGGGGTTGTCGGGAGACTCCGTCCAGAACCTGAAAACCGCCGCCCGGCTGCACGAGTTGGGTATCGTCAGCCTGCCGCGCGACGAATCGGTGGAAGACGCACTTGACGAAAGTAAAAGCCGGCTCTACACCAGCCATCCGCTGGTAGCCGAAATGCTTCTCAAAGGATTCCCCGGACTGGAACCCGTGGCGGAACTCATCCGTCACATGCATGAAAACGTCGACGGGTCCGGTAAACCCGACGGCCTGGCAGGGGAACAGATTCCTCTGGGATCGCGGATTATTTCGGTCTCCAGTTTTTACGATCATTACCGGGTGGCTCATCCGGACAGTTCCGTTTCCGAAGTCTTAAAGCAGGTGGAAAAGCAAAACGGGAAGTGGTTCGACGAAAATGTGATTTCTCTCATTTCGGAGTATGCACGGTCCCAGAGCCCTGCTGATAATGCAAAGGTCATCAGTTGTTCGGTGTTTGCGCTAAAAGAAGGAATGGAATTGGCGTCCGATATCTATTCCGAGTCGGGCATCAACCTGCTCCGCCAAGGCACAGTGCTGGACTTGGATATGGTGAACAAGATTCTCAAATTCAACAACGTGGACTCCGTCGTGGGCCCGGTGAAAGTAAAACCGTAGTCGCCTTATGGATATTGCAACCCTATTAGGAATTTTTTCCGGGATGGCCCTGCTGTTGGCCTCCATCATGCAGAACAGCGGACTGGAGCTGTTTGTCAGTGCGCCTTCGGCGATGATCGTGCTGGGCGGGACCATTGCCGCCACTCTCGTGGCGTATCCCATCAACGAACTGTTTGGGGTGATCGGGCTGTTCCTTAAGGTGTTCGTGACCAAAAAACGCGATCTGTACGATTTGATTGACAATATGGTGATGATTTGCAGTGTCGCACGGAAAGGCGGAGTGCTGGCCATCGAGTCCCGCCTGGATGAAATTGACAACGGATTTCTCAGAAGGGGACTGCAGTACACCGTCGACGGCAAGGACGAAAATACCGTGGTGACGCTCCTCAAAAAGGAGATTCGCCAGATTCAGCAGAGACACCGCGACGGATGGGAGATCCTGAGTGAAATGGGGAAATTCGCCCCCGCCTTCGGAATGGTGGGAACGCTCATCGGGTTGATTCAGATGCTGTCCGCACTCGACGACGTTAAAACCGTCGGCCCCAAAATGGCGGTCGCCCTGATCACCACGTTTTACGGAGCGCTGTTGGCCAACCTGGTGTTCATTCCCATGACCGTTAAACTCAGACGCCGGAGCGCGGCGGAATCCCTGGAAATGAATCTGGTGCTGGAAGGCATCACCTTCATCCGCAAGGGGGTGAATCCCCGGTTCATGAAGGAAACTCTGGAGAATATTCTGGAGAACGCCATCGGTAAAAAAATGAAACGAGAAGAATCGCTGACCCAGACCCCGGTGGCCAAACCTTCCCCCAGACCGGTTCCCGGAGCTCCCAGAAAAGAAGGCGGCCATGTCCGACCCCGAAAAAATAACTGACGAGGAAGAGGAATTCGTCATTGAGGAATCCCGAGGCGTTCCCCCATGGATCATCACCTTCGCGGATATGGTGACCCTCCTCATGGTTTTCTTCATCCTCCTGTTCGCCATCGGTAACGTGGAACAGGAAAAGTGGCGGGAGATCAAGGAATCTCTGCGGGAAGCACTGGGAGCCGACTCGATTGAGGAACTGGGAACCCGGCAGGGGCTGGATGTCATCAAGCAGATTCAAACCCAGGTGGACGAGAAAACCGTGCACGCCGTCGATGAAGTTGGCGCCATGGTGAGCCGGGAAATGGAGGATATCATCTCCGAGGTCGAGGAATTCGTTTTCAAGAATAAACTCTCCGGCGAAGTCCGCGTTTCTTCCGACCCGCGCGGGGCGGTGATCACCATCTCCGACGTGGTGTTGTTTCCTCCCGGATCGGCGGAAATGACCTCCCAGGGCCGTAAAACCCTGCGCCAAGTGTTCGACGTGCTGAAACAGTTCCAATACAACGTCAAGATCGAAGGCCATACCGACAACACCCCCATTCATACCCTGAGGTATCCCTCCAATTGGGAACTGTCCGCTTTCCGGGCCTCGGAAGTGGCTCACATGATGATCGACGACGGGTTTCCGCCGGAACGGCTGTCCGTCGAAGGATTTGCCGAATTCCGGCCGAAGGTCCCCAATACCAGTGCGGAAAACCGGGCCATCAACCGCCGCATCGAGGTGGTCTATCAGCGCGGCAGCATCCGCCAGCGCATGGTCAAAATATTAAACCGGAAATAATCCCTCCTGCCGGGGTCTGTGTTGGAAACCATTTCAAGTCAATACCTTACGCTTTGACAACCCCCGCCATCTCTGGTAATTTAGAGCCATCCCTTTGGATTTTGCGGTGCTAACGGTCTGCGGGCCGGGGTTCCGGGCAATGGTAAAATCTTGAAACAGGAACAACAGGAACAGTGGATGCGGCGGGCTTTGGAGTTGGCCGGAAAAGCGGCGGGCAGAACTTCGCCCAACCCCATGGTGGGGGCCGTCATCGTGAAAAACGGCCGGGTGATCGCCGAGGGCTACCATAAAAAAGCCGGGCGTCCTCACGGTGAGATCGAGGCCCTCCGAAAAGCCGGGAAGAGAGCCAGGGGGGCGCAGATGTTCGTGAATCTGGAGCCCTGTTGCCATCAGGGCCGGACCCCGCCCTGTACCGATGCCATGATCGAAAGCGGGCTCAAGGAAGTCTACGTCGGCATGCGCGATCCCAACCCGCGGGGGGCGGGTAAGGGAATTCGCCGGCTGAAACAGGCCGGGATTGCGGTTCACAATGGCGTGTTGACCCCGCAATGCCGGCAGCTCAATGAGGCGTTCGCCAAATACATCCAAACGGGAATCCCGTGGGTGATCCTGAAATCCGCCCTGTCGCTGGACGGCAA
>JAPUGN010000048.1 GCA_027298165.1 Nitrospinota bacterium | reverse complement strand
TTTTTCGGCGGTCAGATGGTCTTTGCCAAACACCCTGACCAGCATGCGGATCACAAACTCCATGGTGGTCACGTTATCATCCCACATGATCACTTTATACAACGGCATATAGGCCGTCTGCTGTTGGGAACCCTCTTCGGGGAGCACCACCGGGGCCGGTGTCTCAGTTTCGGGTAAGGTTTCAGGTAAGGTTTCGGTGGTCATGATTACTAATTTATAGATTCAAAGGATTATCTGCCTTGAAAATCATAACAAATTTTGACTAAATACTAAAATATCCATGCTCTAATTTCAATGAATTTATGTTCCCTTGATTGAAGCCATGACCCGGATGACCCCAAAAATTTATAAAGGTTTGATATCATTGCTCCTCGGGCTCATTCTACCTTTGCTGGGACCGTTTTTCCCCGGTTTTGCGGAATTTTCAGGGCCGCCCAGGAACCCCTCCATCATCACCCCCTTCGGCGAATACACGGCCTTCACTCCCCGGGGGGATATCCGGCGGTTCGCCGGGGAAACCCTGTATTATGATATCGATTTCCTCTTTTTCAAAAAGGCAGCCTCTGCCGAGGTGAAATTTTACGAATACAAGGGAAAATACTTCGCCTCTCTATCGGCGGAAACCAAGGGGATCGTGGGCTTTTTCACCAATTACCGGAAACACTACTACAAGTCCTCATTCGATATTGTCGATAAAGGCCGCAGGGTTCGAACCCGTAAGTTCGAACGGTTTGTGATCAATGGCGACATAGAAGAGCGAACTGTTCACTTTTTGGATTATATCAACAATAAACATTTCTGGTTCCTGTTCAAATCCGGAGAGTTGATAACCAGCCAGAAGGACCCCATACCGGAAGGGGTGGTTTATGACGATGTCCTGGCGGTATTTTACAATTTTCGTAACGGGGTTTACGGCAACCTGATCAAAGGAAAGACCTATAAAATAGATACCATTCCGGACCACAGCATGAAAAATGTCACCGCCTACATCAACACAGAAGAGGAACAGGAACAGTTCCGAATCGAGGAAAATCGGCCCAAAAACAACGAGCTGTTGCTCAATGCCCTGATTCCAAAAGATGTCTTCAATACCCAAACCGGAGAATTGGTCTTCTGGACCTCCAAACACCTTATCCCCCTGGAAACCACCGTGAAAGATTATATCCTGCTGGGAGATTTGCATGCCAAACTGTCCCGCGGGGCCGCCGGGAAATTAAAGCGGTAATCGTCCCCACCCCCTCCTTTCAGCAATAAGACCCAACCGAATTGAAACGGATTCACCCCCCTGGGATAAGCGCCCGGTCTAACCGGCGGTTGCCTCAATCCTTCCTGACCCTTCCCGCCAGGATTAAAATCCTGTGGTATTTGGAATTTTTAAGTTTGGGGTTGACTTTAATATTAAATAATATATATTATATTTATTAATTCTAATTTAATTGGAGGCCGGTTATGAGTCAGCCCACCCGATTAGTAGTTAATCTATTGTTTTCATTGATATTATTAACGATATGTGGATCCAGCCCGGCATTTTCTCTAGCTCTCCCCGAAGCTGTAAAATCCGATCCCAGCGAGCAAACGATCGATAAATGGGGGAAATTCGATTCTTTTGCATTGGATGGGGATATCCGCCGCTTTGCCGGAGAAACCCTTAACTATGACGTCGATTTTATGATTTTTACCAATGCCGGCGAGGCCCAGATGAGTTTTTACGAGGAAAACGGCAAATTCAAATGCAGGCTGGTGGTACAAACCAAAGGCTTTGTGGGATTTTTGACATCTTATGTCAAGCACATTTACATATCCTCCTTCTACATTGTCGATGGCGGCAAAAAGCTCCGCACTGCCACGTTCGACCGCGAAATCATCGTCGGAGGTGAACGGGAACGCATTTTTCACGCTATGGATTATGTCTCCCTGCGCCACCGCTGGTTTATTTTCAAAAATGACGAACTGGTTGGACAATTCAACAAACCTCTGTCTGAAAATACTCAACTCGATGACGTGTTGGGAGCTTTTTACAATTTTCGCAATGCGGCTTATGGGAAAATTGAAAAAGGCAGGAGTTACAACATTCCCACCTTCTGGACCAAGGACGATCAACCTGAAAAGGAAAATAAAATATCCATCTATATTCCTACAGAATCCGAACAGCGGATCTATGAAGAAGCGGAGGGCGCGGGGACAATGGAGGGTTCAAAACGGTTGATGAAGGTGGAGGTGCCTTCCGACCTTTTTAAAACCGAAAACGGAGAGTTGTATTACTGGACCTCCGAACACCTGATTCCGCTGGAAGCCATCTACAAGGATTTTATTTTATTTGGGGACCTGCGCTTTCGATTTTCCGGGGGGACGATTCATCGGAACAAGTAACCTTGCCCCAAACCTGGACCGTTTCATACATCCCAGGTGGGTACCGGCGGGTCCTGCCAGATATTGACTTCGGTGGTCTCATCCAGCGTCAATTGCCCGAACACCGCCGAATAGGGAGGATTTTGTTCGCAATCGAAATCCACTTTGATTTTCCGGATATCCCATTGGCCCGTTTCCGGACCGACGAGGGTCAGGGAATGCGCGAAACTTCGAATCTCGAATCCGCCGGTGAAGGTTTCCCCCGCGCCCACTCCACCCTGCGTATCCTCTAAGGGCATTTTGTGGTTGTTGATGGTGAAATGGACCGGCAATGCGGTACCTCTTTCCCCGGTTTCAATTTCGATGTTAAATCGGTTCAGCTTGGGCATCGGTTCCTCTAACTGTAATAGGGATTCGAACCGGCGGCGTGGTCGGTTTCGTCATAAATGGCGCCGACATACGGCGCGGCCTTGCGGAACGCGCTGTGGATGCCTTGCTTGAGCGTCAAATCCGCCGCACTGCACCCCTGGCATCCGCCGCCCATTTCAATGGTCACCGTATTGCCCGTCACCGCGGTAAGCGTGATCCGGCCGCCGTGTCCGGCGACACCGGGGTTGACCTCGGTATCGATCACTTTTTGAATATCCTTACGCACAACCTCTTCGGTGGGAATTTTATCCACGATGTCCTGCGCAATCAGAGCCGTCCCTGCCTCCACCAATTTTCTGAGGGCGCCGCCCACTTCTTTGGCAAGCGCTTCCCAGGCAGGTAACCCTTTGCCTCCGGTTTTGGTCACCACGAGAGTGGAATCGTGGACCAGAAGCGTCTCAACCGATTCCACGCTGAACAGCGCCTCGGCCAAAGGTGATCCCGCCGCACCTTCAAAATTGGAAAACAACCAGGAACGCCCCTCGAAGAGGGGACGATTCACCATGAACTTGCACTGCTCGTTATCCCGCGAAGGCTGGGCCTTAATCAAAATTTGATCGGTCGCCCCTGTCGCCTCCACCTGTTCCATGAGAACGGTCGGCTGCATCACCCGCCTCTGGACCGGCGGCTGTTCGGCAAACGGGTTTTTGGGTTCCGTCGGCTGATCGGACTCGACGGGGTTTTCCACCGCCTCCTTTTCCATGGAGGACGACCCGGAAAATATCTGCGATAATTTTTTGATCACTGACATATTATGAATACTCCTTGAACACCGGATACCATTATCCGGATACAGTTGTATTTATTGTATTGTATAGACCCCTTCCTCAAAGTTCATTGCAAAAAAGAGCGGTTCAACTTTTATGAATGATTCTCCTCCACTCAAGCTTACAATTTACATCATTAAGTATTATATAATTATACAATTTTAAAAGGTAAACTTATTTAAGCATATATGCCCTGAAGAAGGCGCCCTGCAGTGTTGCCTACCGGGTAAGGGAGGTTTTTCCCCGGACCGTCAGAGGCGGAACGCATCCTGAATCAATTCGATATCCCACTGTTTGGGTTGGTTGGGATCGCCCTGAATCCCCACCACATCGAAACGGCAATCCCGGTTTTCGATTTTGTGCTGGGTCATAAACCCACGGGCGACCTGCCCAATTTTCCTCTGCTTGTGTGGCGTGATCGCTTCCAACGGTTCTCCCAATTCGGCACCGGCCCGGGATTTGACCTCAACGAACACCAGCACCTGGCCATGCTCCGCTATGATATCGATCTCCCCGGCTTTATTGCGGTAGTTTTTCTCCACGATCCGGTATCCCTTTTGCTTGAGGAACTTGACTGCCGCCCTCTCACCCTCTTTGCCAAAATGCAGACGTTCGTACGTCACGGATTCCCTCCCGCATTGCGCAACGGTTTTTGGCCTGTTATGCTTTGGACCATGATTCTCGGCTGGGACGACATTACCGGCGGCGCCACCCTACTAGCCTTCCTGATGTGGCTGTTCCTGACGGGAATATTTTATCTGGTGTGTTACCTCGCCGCCCTGAACACCTTTGACCATATCACCAAAAACAGCGTGATCAAAATCCCCCTGCTGTTGACCGCCGCGCCGGTGGCGGCCTTTTTGATTTCCATATTCAATTACAATCCCCTGATGCTGTTTCTGCTGATGATGATTTCCAATTATTTCCGGGTCAAAAATCTTGGAGGCCCGACGGACACACGGTATCAGGGTCTCATGCTCAACCGGCCGCTGTTCTACACCGCGAGTTACCTGTATATCATCGCCGTTTACGGCCTCTCGGCATGGTATCAGCATCCGGTTGAAATCGCAGACGGCATGACCGCCCCCTACTGGAAAACCTGGTTCCCGGACATTCACGAAAATTAAGACCACTCCTCAGCGCATCAGCCGCGGAAACCACATCCCGGTCTGGCTCCGGTACGCCGCGTATTCCTCGCCGAACTGTTCCATCAGGGCTTTTTCCTCGTAATGAATTCGGTACTGGAACCCGAACCAGGCGGAGGCCATTCCTAAAACGCCCGCCCACAAATAATGCGTGGTCAACGCGTAAGCGAAAATGACGATCATCATGGCCGTGTAAGAAGGATGACGTATCCAGGCATACAGTTTTTGCGTCTGCAGGGCCTGTTGCTCACGGAAGACGATATCGAATTTGAAAGCCTGCGACCCCAGCTGAGCCACCGCCATCACCCGCAGGATTGATCCAGCCAAAAAGAGGGTCATAATCATCCCCAGTTCCACTCTTCCCAGGGGAACGACGCTCATCCGGGACACATAGGACAACCCGATCAGGGCGACGGCAATCGGCAGGGTGTGACCCAGCAACTGTTTGACGTGAGCCCGGTCGAATGCGGCATCGGCCGGCTTGACAGTGATCGAAAAAATCACCAGTTCAATGATGCCGAACACGGTATTATGCATCGACTGCACCACGAACCGGGGGGCGTTTTCCGGACCCAGGCCCATGGGAATCAGCGGGAGTAGATAAATCACACCGACCATCAGGGTGTTGAAGTTGTAATTGATGCACAACGCCACCCCGAAAACGGCCAGATAAACCACAAAGTTGGTCAGCACCCACCAGAAGGCCCAATGATCCATAATCCATACCTGATCCATTCCAACACGGCTCTTTCCGGCCTTTCTGCAGGCCTTTTACCCTGAGGGCGACTGACGCTTAATACATTGAAATCAAAGCCAGATACTGTATCATGAAGGCACTTTGGGTGGTAGACTCTCAGGCATCTGAAAAAGCATAACCCAAAATCGCATTCTTGTGTTTTTTGAAATGTTTTTGTTATATCATCAACCTATTGTAATGATCATTTAGAGTCACCGGGTCGTTGATAAACAGGGCATTTGCGGGATTTTCACCCGGTGTTCTTCCAATATGATATAGAATCTCAGGCTTGGGCAAAATCCCCGTAAGCCGCGATTTTATAAATTAATTTGAGCTGTACCATGGATATGAAAACCTTGAACCTCCCGCCGGAGGTCAAACAGGAAATAGAAGACTTCGCCGCCGAGGTGGAACGGCTTCAGCGGGGCGACGTCGGCGAAGAGGAATTCAAACGATTCCGCCTGCAACAGGGCATTTACGGACAACGGCAGGACAACGTGCAGATGATCCGCACCAAACTGCCCTTCGGCCGCATCACTTCGGACCAGCTCAACTGTCTGGCGGATTTCGGTGCCAACTATTCCAGCGGAATCCTGCACGTCACCACCCGGCAGGACATC
>JAPUGN010000047.1 GCA_027298165.1 Nitrospinota bacterium | reverse complement strand
CGATCGGACGCCGCATATCCTTGAGCCCGGACCGGGACCGGCGAATGGCCTTGGAGATAGCTATCACGGCCTCTTTCTGTCCGACAATCTTTTTACCCAGCTCTTCCGCCATATTGAGCAGGCGGGTGGACTCTTTTTCTTCGATCCGGTTCAGAGGGATACCGGTAATGCTGGAGACCACATCGGCGATATCCTCTTCGGTGACACTCGGCTCACTGATGGAATTTTCCTGGTCCCATTTTTCCTTTGCCAGTTCCAGTCTGGAGCGCAACTCTTCTTCCTTGTCGCGCAATTCCACCGCTTTCTCGAACTCCTGATTCTCGATTCGGATTTTCTTCTCACGGACCAGGCCATCGATCTCGCGCTGAACCTTCTTCATTTCCGGAGACTGCGACGCCTTCCGCAACCGTACGCGGGAACCCGCTTCGTCGATCACGTCAATTGCCTTGTCCGGCAGGAACCGGTCGTTGATGTAACGGTCGGCAAACCGAACCGCGGTGATGATCGCCTCGTCGCTGATCTTCGCCTTGTGGTGCACTTCGTACGGCACCTTCAATCCGCGAATGATCTCAATGGTCTCTTCGACCGTCGGCGGGTTGACGATAATCGGCTGGAAGCGGCGCTCAAGAGCGCCATTCTTTTCTATATATTTGCGGTACTCTTCCAGGGTGGTCGCGCCAATACACTGGATTTCCCCGCGGGACAACGCCGGCTTCAGCATGTTCGAGGCGTCCACGGAACCTTCCGCGGCACCCGCGCCAACCAGCGTGTGCAATTCGTCGATGAACAGAATGACACCCTTATTCTGAATGATTTCCTTCATGATGCCCTTCAGCCGCGCTTCAAACTGGCCGCGGTATTTGGTCCCGGCGATCAACGATCCCAGATCGAGGGAGACCACCCGTTTGTCAAACAGGGTGTCGGGAACTTCGCGTTCGATGATCATTTGAGCTAGACCCTCGACGATCGCGGTTTTGCCCACGCCGGGCTCACCGATCAACACCGGATTGTTCTTGGTCCGCCGGCTGAGAATTTGAATCACCCGCTCAATCTCCTTGGCCCGGCCGATGATGGGATCCAGCTTGCCCGCCAGCGCCATCGATGTCAGGTCACGGCTGAACTCGTCCAAAGTCGGGGTCTTCCCGGTTTCACGGGTGGATTCCGTCGGCTCCTTGAACATGTCCACGAGCTTCTCTTTCACGTCGTCAAAATATGTTCCGAAACTGTTCAACACCCGGCAAGCCACACCTTCTTTCTCCTTGAGCAGGCCTAACAGAAGATGCTCGGTGCCAATGTAGTTGTGATTCAGGGAACGTGCTTCTTCCACCGCAAACTCCAGAACCTTTTTGGCCCGCGACGTAAACGGAATGTCGCCGATAACCAGAGAGTTGGAACTCCGCGGCAGGTTCTTCTCCAGCTCGGCTTTGATCTGATTCATATCGGCACCAGATTTCTGAAGTAACGCGATGGCAATACCCCCTCCATCTTTGATGACCCCTTGCAAAATATGCTCGGTCCCCAAGTATTCATGGCGGTAAAGCTCCGCTTCTTCCCGCGCCAAGATGATGACTCGTCTCGCTCTTTCAGTGAATCGCTTAAACATGATTTAAACTTTCGATAAGAGGGTGCATGAAGGTAATTAAACTGTTGTTTCCAATGAACACTTCACCTCAAAAAGGCAGGCAGGCAGAAAGCTCAAAAATAATCTGGTTCCACAATTAACCATTTTATCAAACAGAACCTTTTTTACAAGCGTTTATTTAAAGGGTTTAGGCAGGTCTCAACCCCTTGTTTTACAAAAACGAAGGTCGTATGGAAAACCGAATAAGACACAATGGGCGATATCATCGGTAGGCTCTCTAAGTATCTGTTTTATTTGATAATATTATGATAATCGCATCCTCTCCTCAAAATCCACTTTTATTTTCTTATTGTATATATGCCATTTAAAAATAACCCGCGTCCGGATGAAAACACACCACCGCCGCCGTGGTACTAGGCGGATCGAACTCATTCGCTGAGGTCAGGGTGATGCCCAAATCCTCGGTTTCCAAAATGTCATAAATAACTTTATTATTGGTCAAATCCTCGATCGCAGGATAGCCCGGACTGTAACGTTGGCCCAACTGGTCCTTTTTTCGGCCGGTGCGCTGAGCCATCAATCCGTGAATATATTCGGCAAAATCCTCCGCCACCCGGTCACCCAGCCCCTGCAGGTAGAGCGCCGACTCGGAGTCATGTTCGGTTTTGAAGTCGGCAAGAACCTCCTCCATTTTGCGGCCTGCCGTGGTGATCTGCAAACCCACCACGTCCATGATTCCAGAGCGTTTCGAATGAAAATACTGCGCCACGGAAAACACGTCCTTGCTTCCGTTCTTCCCCTTGCCGATAACCACGCTCCACCGGATGCGCCCCAATACTTTTTCGTGATCCTCGGGATGGTAAACGATCAATTCGTCGTCTTCCGACTGCGCCGGGAGGATGGCAAACCGGGCTCGCGGGGTGATCCACCGGTTGGCGTCCGCCTTCTGCATCCACTCCTCGCGCAGATGTTTTAACTGCTCTGCGGTGACCCCCTTTTTCTTCCACGAGGATTGCTTGCCGAATTTCCAGTTGAGGGAGAACAGGCTTTTGGAATCGATGACGTTGGTCAGCTTCCCCAGCCTGAACTCCACCTTATGAACCCCGTAACCGTTCTGCATCACCTCGTGCTTCTTGAAACTCACCTTGCGCCGGTCGAGGGTCGCCAGCAGTTTTTCCCGATTCTCCGCGATCCCCTTGGCGCGCTCGTAACTGCGGATGAGCTTTCCCCGGTTGGCGGCCAGTAGTTCTTGCAGTTGATCGCGGTCCATCAGCGCGTTCATCGTATTCACGCCATCCATGCCGCTTTCGCAATAAAACACGTTGGACAAGATTTGTTCGGTCTGGTTCTGGCCGCACATCGCCACATACCCGGCATGACGGTCGTTGACGGGCGCGCCGCCGATCAATACCGGAATATTGTAATCCTCTTCCTTCAGCATGCGCGCGACAGTGATCATGTGGTTCGAGGTCTGCACCAAAAGGGCGCTGAGGCCGATGGCGTCGGCCTTTTCCTCCCGCGCGGTTTCGATGAACTTTTCGAGCGGCACCTGGACGCCGAGATCGATGATCCGGTACCCGTAATTTTCAAGCAGGGTTTTAGCGAGATCCTTGCCGATGCTGTGCACGTCCTGATACACCGTACCGATGACCACCACACCTTTGTAATCGATGGCGGCTCCCGGCTCGACGCCGCTGGTGTGCCGCATCCACGCCTCGAGAAACCCCATGACGTTGCGCATCACGTCGGCGCTTTTGAGCAGGTGCGGCAGGCTCACCTCGCCGCGCCCGAACCCGTCGCCCAGCTCCCGCATGGCCTTCATCAGATAATCGCTGATGAAATCCAATGGCTCATGTCTGTCCAGAACCTCGACCGCCTGCAGGACGATTTTGTCCTTGTATTCATGGGTCCAACCGTCTTTCTCGACCGTCCCGGCGGTCTTCTCCTTGTAACCGTCCATGATCTTGAGGCAGATGCTTTCCTCCAGCGGCAGTTCGTTGTAGTTGTGCTTTTTGGCAACGGCGCCGGTTTTCTTTTTGACCGCCACCGCCTCGAGGCGCTCAAACGCATCCATGTCGTGATCGAGAATGATCTTGCGGCCCAGATCGACATCCTCCGGCGGCAGGCTTTCCACCGGCACGTAATGATTCGGATTGAGAATGGCGCAATCCAGCCCCTTCTGCCGCGCCTCGTCGAGAAACACGCTGGTGAGCACTTTGCGCATATACGGTTTCTGGCCGAGGCCCGCCGTCAGGTTGCCGACGCCGATGCTGGTTTTCAGATCGGGATGAATCGCCTTGATGCGCGGCAGGCTGTTCAACGCCTCCTCGCAAAAATTCATGCCCTCGATCGATTCACTGCCGATCGGATAAGCGTTGATGTCGATCAGAATCTGGTCCGGCGTGACGCCATACTTGTCTTGCGCCGTCTGCACGATTTCCGCCGCCAGGTTGTATTTTTCATCGGCGGTCATGGCGGGACCCTTCGGTCCGTTGACCAGCGCGATGTAAATCGGATGATGCTCCTTACTCATCCGCAACACCGCGTCGAGCTTGCTGACGCCGGGCGCGTATTCCTCCAGACTGATGGAGTTGATAATCGGCCGGCCGGGATAGGTGGTCAGACCCTTTGCAAGGGCTTCGACCGAAAACGAGTCGATGCACATCGCGCCCTTGAAGTCGCTGGTCACGCCGTGAATCACCTCCGGCAGAATTTTCTCGGTCTCAACGATGTTGCTGTCCAGGCACACGTCGATGATTTCCATTCCCAGATCGTCGACCTGACTGTGCGCCACTTCTTCAAGGACATCCATCCGCACGCCGTCCTCGGTTTCCACCGCGTCGCGTACTTTTTTACTGCCGCGCACGTTCAGCATTTCGCCGATGCGGACCAGTCCTTCGGTGCTGTCGAGCGCCACCGCTTCCTGCGGTCCGGAGATGTAGATATGCGAATCGGTTTCCCGTTTGAGAGGCTTGGCATCCTTGAATCGGTCGCTCAAAACGCGGATATGATCGGGACGCGTTCCGCAACAGCCGCCGATGATGGACACGCCGTGTTCTCTCACGAACGGTTCCATGAAGTCGCCCATCGCTTCCGGTTCCAGTTTGTAACAAGTCTGGCCGTCTTCAGAGACGGGCTGGCCGGCGTTGGGCACAATCGATATAGGATGCCTGCAAAAATGGCTGAGGTGCTTCACCGTGGTGGCCATCTCTTCCGGGCCGACGTTGCAGTTGATGCCGAACACGCTGATGCCCATGCCCGCAACGGCGGTATACGCGGCGTGGATGTCGGTATTGAAGATCTGCATTTTGGAAAACTGGTCGACCGTCACCTGCGCGATGATCGGCAGGCGCTTGCCCTTCTTTTCGAACGCGCGGTTGGCGCCAATGATCGAAGCCTTGAGTTCCAGGAGGTCCTGCTGGGTTTCGAACAACAGCACATCCGCCCCGCCATCGATCAGGCCCTCCACCTGCACCCGGTTGTTGTCCACCACCACGTTGAACGTGGTCTTCTGCAAATTCGCCTGGGTGCTCGACAACACGTTGTTAGACGGGCCGATGGACCCGGCGACGAACAGGGGACGTCCGTCGTATTCCGGCAGGCTTTGGTAATGCTCGACCGCCTTGCGCGCCAGGCGGCTGCCCTCGACGTTCAGATGATGAGCAATGGTTTCCAGATGGCCGCCCATCAGCGTCAACCCGTCGGGAACGGTGTGCATATCCGAGGTGTCGATCTTCGACCAGTCGAATTCCTTGAGGCGCAGGGGGGATGCGCCGAAGGTGTTGGTCTCGATGATGTTCGCGCCCGCCTGCAGGTACTGGAAATGGATGTTCTCCAACTGCTCCGGCCGCGCGAACACCAGCAAATCGGTCAGCATGCGGAACAGCGACCCGCCGAAGGTGGCGTCGGTCACGTCCAGCGACTGCACCATGGTGCCCATGGCGCCGTCCAGGATCAGAATCTGGTTTTTCAGAGCGTCTTCAAAAGTCATCGGTCCTCAATCCGGCTCCCCCCGACACAAACTGCACTGGCAAAATTATTACAAATAAAATCAATGAGTTACAGATATGGGAGAAGTGGGTGGGAATGTTTTCCGCTATCCGTGGTTTCTATTATATAAAATAAGCGGCCGTTATGCATCTATCACAATCACCGCCCTAAACGTATCTGAAGGAGTCCATCATGAACGGTCGGCCCAGTCATCAATCCTCTGTTAAAAACATCTTGGCCCGGAGCGGCGGATTTTATTTTTTGCTTTTTGTTTGGATGCTTTTCCTAGACAGCGGTTGCGGCTGGGCCGGAGATGTTTCCAAATTGAAATTGAATGTCCCGGACGATATCCGCCTGACGGTGTTCGCGGATAACGTTTCCAAGGCCCGCCACATGGCGTTCGACGACCAGGGCATCCTGTTCCTGAGCCGGGCGCGCGACGGCAAAGTGGTCGCCCTGCCGGATGACAATCAAGACGGCCAGGCCGACCGGCCCGTTATGATTCTGGAAGGCCGCGACGTGCCGCACGGTCTGGCGTTCGTCCAGCTGGATTCCGGCTACTACCTGTACGTGGCGGAAGAGGACCGGGTGGTCCGCCTCAAACGCACTGCCAAACCCTTCAGTTATGGGAAACCCGAGGTGCTGGTGACCGGTATTCCCAGCGGCGGCCATTCTACTCGCACGATCAAAATCAAAGAAAACCAGTTTTATCTATCCATCGGCTCGTCCTGCAACGTGTGTATCGAGGACAGCCCGTTACGCGCCGCGGTATGGCGTTACGACCTCGACGGCACCCACGGCGAGTTGTTCGCGGCGGGACTGCGTAATTCGGTGGGCATCGAGTTCTCTCCCTACTCCGGCGAGTTGTGGGGCGTCAACAACGGCAGCGACTGGCAGGGCGACGATCATCCCAGGGAAGAACTCAACATCATCCGCAAAGGTAAAGACTATGGCTGGCCGCGCTGTCATGAGAACGGCATTCCCGATCCGGAATACGGCACAGGGTTCGATTGCTCCAAAACCGAACCTCCGGCCTATACCTTCACCGCGCATATGGCGCCGCTGGGCCTCGAGTTTTACCAGAAGGGAAATCTGCCGGCGAAATACAACCACAGCCTGTTTATTTCCTTTCATGGATCGTGGAATCGGTCCGTCCCCGCCGGTTACAAAGTGGTGCGCGTCATCCTTAATGACAAAGGCGAAATTCAGTCGCACCAAGATTTCATCACCGGCTGGTTGTTGCCGGACGGCGACAAACAGGGCCGCCCGGTGGATGTGCAACTCTCCCCCACAGGCGACCTCTACCTGTCCGACGATTCCCTCGGCGTGGTCTACAAAATCACCAAA
>JAPUGN010000046.1 GCA_027298165.1 Nitrospinota bacterium | reverse complement strand
GGCTTGTGCCCTGACTCCCCGTGAAACTGCAGGGCCGTTTTATCCTTTAAATCTTACATTGGTTAAAGACAACGATCTCACTTTTTTTAATAGCCAATACCAAAAAGCACAAGGAGAGGTCATTTTTATTAAAGGCCGGGTACAAGATGAGGATTGCCAGCCGGTTTCCGGAGCTTTGGTGGAGATCTGGCAGGGTTGCGCCACAGGAAGATACAATCATCCTGACGACCGCCATCCCGCAGAACTGGACCCGTATTTTCAATATTGGGGAAAAGTCACGACCAATGAAAAGGGCGAATATGGATTTAAAACAATCAAGCCAGGCTCCTATCCGGCCAGCAGGTTTTGGACCCGCCCGCCACACATCCACTTCACGGTTCACTCACGGGGTCACTCCCAACTGATCACCCAAATGTATTTTGCCGGGGAACCGTTTAATAAAAAAGACCGGCTTCTGAGGGAACACTCCCCGGTGGAACAAGCGCAATGTATCGTCTCCTTCCGTCGAGTGAAAAATACACCCATGGGTCAATTCAATCTGACTTTGAGAAAAATCTAATTCAGGCCTTTTACTTGAAAAGACTGACAATGGCCGCTTACGTCCCCCGGCACCACCCCCTCGCGGGGGAGGCGGAGGGTTGACCTCTTCAATCCTGCCTGGAAATGGTTGAGCACACATAATGCTCTGCCTCTTGCTGTCCCCCTTCCGTTTTTTTAACTTTGTTTCCCATCGTTTGTGTTTTCTTTCCTTGAATTATTTTTGACCGTGTCTTTCTTTGTCCGCGCCGTCTGTTTTCTCAAAGATGAGTTTCTGCAATTCCCCTTGGTCTATACCGTTGGATGCCGAATGGCTTGAAAAGGGGCGATCCAGGTCCGGTAGGGCGGCGGGTGTCCGCCGGGTGAAGGAAATATTTTTCATTGAAAAACGTCTTGTTAGAATGATTTTGGAGATTTGCGCGCCAATTTGAAGATTACCCCTTACACTAAGATAGTAAATGTAAAGTTAAAACAATTTTCAATCCCCTTATTGAAGGAAGCAAGGTTTATGAGGAATCGACTGCAGTATCCAAAATCCGGTTTCGCTGTTTATCTGATGGCGGTCCTGTTGCTTGTCCTGCCTGTCACGGCACAGGGGGCTTCGTTTGACGACGCACTCATCGCCTACCAAAAAGGCAACTATCAAGCCGCTTTTCTGATTTATAAGGGGCTGGCGGAACAGGGCAATCCCCGGGCGCAAAACAATCTGGCCAATTTGTACGACACGGGTCAGGGCGTCGCGCGGGATTTGAGACAAGCCGCCCACTGGTACGGCAAAGCCGCCATGCAGGGTCACTTAATCGCGCAGTACAACCTCGGCAACATGTACGACTATGGCCAGGGCATGCCGCAGAATTACGCCGAAGCGATGAAGTGGTATCAACTTGCCTCGGAAAAGGGATACCCCAAGGCGCAGAACAACCTCGCCATCATGTACGACCGGGGCAAGGGCGTTCCTCAAAGTTATGAAACCGCCGCCGGATGGTACCGCAAGTCCGCAGAGCAGGGATACGACAAGGCGCAGTACAACCTCGGTTACATGTACCAGGTGGGCGAGGGCGTCTCCAAAGATCTGGCGATGGCCGCCGAATGGTTCCGTAAAGCCGCCGAGCAGGATCATGCCAAGGCCCAGTTCAAACTGGCCGGCATGTACGACTCCGGCAAGGGCGTCGATAAAAGTTTCGCAGAGGCCGCCCAGTGGTACGAAAAAGCCGCTGAGCGGGGCCACATGAAGGCGCAGTTCAATATCGGTAACATGTACGACTTTGGCCAGGGCGTCGCGCAGAATTACGAGCAGGCCGTTAAGTGGTATCGCAAGGCCGCCGACCAGGACCACGCCAGCGGACAGAACAGTCTCGGTAATATGTACGACAAGGGCCTCGGCGTTCCGGCCAGTCTCGAGACCGCCGTCACCTGGTACCGCAAGGCCGCCGAACAGGATCACTCCCTGGCCCAGTTCAACCTCGGCACCATGCACCATCACGGCCAGGGCGTGTCGCAGGACTATGCCCAGGCCATGAGCTGGTACCGCAAGGCCGCCGACCAGGGCCACGCCAAGGCGCAGAACAACATCGGTATGCTGCACGACCAGGGCAATGGCGTGGAGCGAAATCTTCAAACCGCCGCGCAGTGGTATCAGAAAGCGGCCGACGGCGGGTTCCCGCTGGCGCAGTACAACATCGGCAGTATGTATGAGTTGGGCGAGGGCGTCCTGCAGAATTACGAGAAGGCCGCCGAGTGGTATCAGAAAGCCGCCGACCAGGGGCATGGCCTGGCGCAGAATTATCTAGGCACGCTGTTTCATCAGGGCAAGGGAGTGCCGCAGGATCTCGTGCAGGCGCACATGTGGTACAATCTCGCCGCCGCGAAACTGAAGCCGGGTAAGGATCAGGAGATGGCGTTGAAGAACCGCAATAAAGTGACCCAGCTCATGAAGCCCGATCAGTTGACCGAAGCCCAGCGCATGGCCGGCACCTGGCAAGCGAAGTAGATATGCTCCCCCTTCGGAGAAGGGGGTATAAAATCTTTTCTCTGTGCTCTCTGCGATCTCTGTGGTGCCAAATCCCCCCGGCCCAATCACAAAGGGGGAGCAACCCCTTAAAGGAAGAATCCCCCTGACCCCTCCTTCGACAAGCTCAGGACTGGTTTTACAAGGGGGAACATTTTAGTTGGCGCCGATTTGGGGCATATTTGCTTTGAGGCTGCGGGGCAGGCGGGTGGTTTCGTCGACTCGGGCGGCGCGGATCTGTTGCATCGTCAGATTTTTCACTAGGCTGAGGTTGGTGTTGCGGAAATCGGTGCCGGTGGTGTCGGCTTTGGTGAAGTCGGCGCCGTCGAGTTTGGCGCGCGACAGTTTGGCGTCGGTCAGGTTGGTGTTATAAAATTTGGCCTCGACCAGCACGGCTTCACGCAGGTTGGCGCACACCATATTGGCGTCGCTCAGGTTGGCGCCGCGCAGATTGGCGCGGGCGAGGTTGGCTCCGATCAGGACCTGCCGGGTGAGATCGGCCCGGTTCAGGTTTTTCTTGTTCAGTTCCGCTGACCGCCGTTCTGAAACTTTTTCATCAGACATCTGGTTGCCACCACCCTTCCCGGGGAATCTCTCCGCACATAATGTTTGGACTTCGACATAACAATAATCCTCTGCTAATGGGTCGTCGATCGCCCGCTTGTTGGAATGTGATTAACTTGATCCTAAGATTATATGATAGGGAAAGTGGCCCCGGTTTTCCAGTAAAATTTTAATTAACTGTAAATGTTATTAATTGATATTTTTTTGTGATAAGTCTAGAATAAGATATTGAATTTTAAGTTTATAACGGTCTGCTCGACCCGACGGACCCGATATTCCGGGGGGATTCACTTATAAACCTTTATTGTTTCGGGAGACAATCTGATGGCGGCCAGGCACACAATCAAGGGAATCCGGAGGCGCACCCTGCAACTGGTGATCGGGCTGATGCTGTTGATTTTGCCGGTCCAGGCGCAGGCTCTGCTGGGAGTCGGGGTAACCGGCAAGGTGGGCACCACCGGTCTGGGAGCCGATTTAACGGTCCCGCTGATCCCCAACTGGATCAATTTGCGTGCGGGGTACAACTATGGCGAATGGCGCCCCTCCACCACCCAGGGCGGGATCAACTATAAGGCGGACGCACGATTGGAAACCATCCCCCTTCTGATCGATATTCATCCATTCCATGGCAATTTCCGGATCACCGGCGGCGTGTACCTGAACCGGACCGAAATTGATTTGTCCTCCATCGTGGATGCCAGTACCGTGGGCCTAGGCGGGAGTCTTCCCGGAATCGCGGTACTGAACGCTAATGTTTCCTGGTCCAAGGACTATGCCCCTTATTTCGGCATCGGCTACGGCAACGCGGTGGACGCCAATGTCCTCGATCTGCCGATTGCGCTGGGATTGTCGATTGATCTGGGCGCGTATTATCAGGGCAGTCCGACCGTGATCCTGACGGAAAGCACCGGTTCGGTGTTGCCGGCGGACTTAGCCGCCGAGGCCGCGCAACTCGAACAGGATTTGAGCAATTTCAAATTCTTTCCGGTGCTGACGATCGGGATTCACATCCGCTTCTAATCCCCGGCCTTTCTCTTCTACCTACTGAATGATCAAAACCTTAAGATTGGGCAGGTCCGCCATTTTTTCAAGGGCCGGAATCTGCTCGAAGTCGACGGCGTTCGCCGTCAGGTCCAGGTGCTCCAGATTGGGAAGATGTTTGGACCGGAGCAGGGCTTCGATGCCTTTCGGACCGATCTGATTGCGGAACAGGTCGAGACGCTTGAGGTTTGCCAGATGCGGCGATTGGGCGATGGCGATCGCCCCGGCATCACCGATTCCATTCGCCCCCAGATCCAGCACCGTCAACGACTCCACCCTGGGCGATTGCACCAGCAGGGTGACGCCCTCGTCCCCCAACAGGTTTTTCATCAGGTTCAGTTCCACCAGATGATTGAAGTGGGCCGAGCCAATCAGGCTCTGGATCCCGCGGACGGTGACCCCGTTGCCCCACAAGAAAAGTTTATCCACGTTTTGAAAGGCGGGCGACTCCGCCAGGATGGCAACGCCTTCGTCCCCCAACTTGTTCGCTTTCAAGGCCAGTGACCGGACGTTTTTTGTATTCGGAGCATCCGCCAGCACCCGGACTCCCTTGACGCCTATGCTTTTATTGTTGAGGTTGATGCTGGTTCCGTCCTCGCTGGTTTTAGAGGCGATGAGTTTGGGCAAATCCATCCGCGCCTTGGCGCTGGCCCCGGTAACGCTGTCGTGGCCGGACCGGCAGGCGGGCAGGAGCAGGGCCGTGGTTAATACCGCCAGGCCGAGTACGGTGTCCATTCGCTTCATTCGATATCCTTCCTCTTACAAAAAATTATTGAGCGCAACGGAAACCGAGGAAATTGTTACGCCGATCCAGCAGGCTCTTGCCCCGCACGGTTACGCGGGCCAAATCGAAGTTGGAAAACCACGAGCCGCCCTTGATGACTTTGAATTGCTCTCCGTAAAAATCATTGGGATAGGTATTACCCGGATAGGGTTGATACCAGTCCGCCGTCCATTCCCAGACATTGCCGGCCATATCGCGAACCCCGTAGGGACTCGTGCCGAACTTTTTCCAACCGACCGGTGACGAATAACGGTAGCCGTCCTTTTTGCCGCGGATGTTGGCTTGGGTTTCGTCGAGCTCTTTACCCCAGGGATAAATGCGCGCGTCGGTACCCCGCGCCGCTTTTTCCCATTCCGCTTCGGTGGGCAGGCGTTTGCTCAGGGTTGCGCAGTAGTCTGCCGCTTCCTGCCAGGTGACGCCCACCACCGGCTGATCGTCCTGATTAAAACGCTCGTTATCCATGAACTTGGGTGCCTGCACGCCGGTCTGTTTCATATACAACTGGTATTGACCCATTGTTACTTCCGTGAGGTCGATTTTATAGGCCGGTACATTTACCATATGCGCCGGGGTTTCATCACGGTAATAGTCCAGCGATTCGGAGAAAAATGTTTCCGCCGCCCACTCGATATCTTTATCGGAGCTTCCCATGATGAATTCGCCGGGGGCGATGGTGATCATTTCCGTAGGCTGAACCGGTGGTGCCGCCGCCAGCGGCAAGGGCGCGATGAACAACAGAAAAAGCCCGATGGCTCCTTTCATAAAGTCCGCCTCAGTTGGGGATCAGGCCCGATTTTCTGGCGTATTCAAAAATATTCCCGGCTTCGATGATGTCGATAACCTCGCCCAGGGAATTCAGGGCATAGGTTTTGTTCTGCGTATCGTTGGTCAGGGTATAGTTTTCGAGGTCGATGGTGATCGCGTCGCCGGTATGGATTTCTTCCGTCAATTTTTGTTTCGCTTCCAACGGGATGAAGAATCCGCCGTCGATCGCATTGCGGTAAAAAATGCGGGCGTAGCTTTCCGCCACCACGGCTTCGACGCCGGCGATTTCCATGCAGGCGGGAGCGTGTTCGCGGGAGGAGCCGCACCCGAAATTGGATCCGCCGATGATGATGTTGAACTGCGACCGGTACTGGCCTTCCTCTACGAACGGAATGTTCCCCTTCGGCAGGCCCGAGTCTTTTTCCGGCACGCCGGACAACGCGAACTTGCCGTAGTTCTTGCTTTCTTCGGGATCGCTCAAACTGAAAACCAGATGCTCGGCGGGGATAATCTGGTCGGTGTCGATGTTTTTGCCCAGCACAAAGGCGCGGCCACAAATTTTCTTTTTCATAAATCAAACGTTCCTTAAAAAGTATTCGATGACGGTTACACCCGTGCGGGAATGAATTCCCGTGGGTCGGTCACGTACCCGGTCAACGCCGACGCCGCAGCGGTGTAGGGAGATGCGAGGTAGATCGCCGATTGTTTCGACCCCATGCGTCCCGGGAAATTCCGGTTGGTGGTGGAGATCACCACCTCGGTGCCGTGGGTCCGGCCGAAGGTGTCTTTCGGTCCGCCGAGACAGGCGGCGCAGGAGGGCTCGCCAATACGCGCGCCGGCGTCCTCGAAAATCTGCGCCAGGGTTTTGCCGTCGATGGTTTCGGTGTGCAGGTCTTGTTCCACATCCCGGGTAGCGGGCACGATGAAGGTATCGATCTTCACCTTTTCGCCGTTCAGGATTTTGGCGGCGGCGATGAAGTCGGTGGTCTTGCCGCCGGTGCATGAGCCGATATAGGACCGGTCCAGCTTGACGTCTTTGCATTCCCGCGCCAGCGCCCGGTTGTCCGGCGAATGCGGCTGGGCCACCACCGGTTCCAGTTCGTCGGCTTTATAGGTTTCATTGAAACAGTATTGTGCGTCCGGGTCGGAGTGATACACCGTGCCCTGTTTGTCGGTGCGGCCTTTCAGGTAATCGAAGGTGGTATCGTCGGCTTCGATCACCGCGTTTTTGCCGCCCGCTTCGATAGCCATGTTGCACAGGGTCATACGTTCCTCCATGGAGCACCGGTAGACCGCGTCGCCTGCCCACTCCAGGGTGCGGTAGGTGGCGCCGTCACAACCGATGTCGCCGATCACGTGCAGGAGAATATCCTTCGCCATGATGTAGGGCGGAAAGGTGCCGGTCCATTCGAAGCGCATGGTTTCGGGAACCTTGACCCACAGTTTGCCGGTGCCGAGGATAAATGCGGCGTCAGTGTTGCCGATGCCGGTGGAGAACATGCCGAACGCGCCGGACGTGCAGGTATGCGAATCGGTACCGAACAGGACTTCGCCGGGCCGGTTGTGCCCCTCCTGCGCCAGGGCGATATGACAAACCCCCTTGTAATTCTCGGTTCCGACATCATAATAATAAGGAAGATTTTGCTCTTTCGCGAATTCGCGGATGATATCGATATTGCGGTTGGCGTGAGGGTCGGACGTAAAAATAAAATGATCCGGAAGGATCACCACTTTTTCCGGGTCCCAGACCTTCGCGTTCTGGCCGAACTGTTTT
>JAPUGN010000045.1 GCA_027298165.1 Nitrospinota bacterium | reverse complement strand
CGGAGGCCAATTCTCAATTGGCGCCGCGTATGCTGGTCCGGGTAGAAATAAAACCGGGTAAGAAAAAAGGGAAAACTCTGTTCTTTCCCAAGGACGCGATCGTCCGCACGCCGAAAGAAACTTCGGTCTGGGTGGTGCGTGAGGACAAGGACAAATCCATGAAGGCCCACAAGGTGGTGGTGCAGACCGGAAGGCTGGAGAAAAGCCTGGTCGCCGTTCGTTTCAAGGGCAAAAAGATCAAGCCGGGAGAGTGGGTGGTCGTACAGGGCAACGAACGCCTGAAATCCAATTCGAAGGTAAAAATCATCAATACCATCCCATAAAGCCATCCCATGAAACTGGTCGAACAAGCGCTCAAATACGGAGTCACCGTTGCGGTAGGAGTGATTCTGATTCTCATGTTCGGCATCATGTCTCTACTCCGCATTCCCGTGCAACTGACGCCGGAGATCAGCCAGCCGGAACTGAGCATCCGTACCACCTGGCCGGGCGCCAGCCCTGAGGAAGTCGAGCGGGAAATCATCGACGAACAGGAACAGCACCTGAAATCCGTCGTCGGACTGGTGGAGATGGAAAGCACGTCCAAGACAGGCATCGGGGACGTCTACCTGGAATTCCAGGTGGGCACTGATCTGCAGGACGCGCTGGTCCGTACCGCCAATGCCCTGAACCAAGTGTCCTCCTATCCCGAAGATGCGGACGAACCCATCATTAAAACGGTCAATATCTCCGACCGGCCCATCGGCTGGTTCGTGCTGTCCCCACTTGCCGGCAAAGAGGACGAAATCAACGTCTACCATTACCGGGATTTCGCCGAGGACTTCATCAAAACCCGGTTCGAGCGGATACCCGGCGTATCCGACAGCTCGGTCTATGGCGGCAGTCCGTTAGAGCTGCAGGTTTTATTCGACCCGCATGCTTTGGCTCAACGGGGCATCAGCATTGTTCAGCTTCGGGAAGCGCTCCGCAACCAGAACCGGAACGTCAGCGGAGGGGATTTCGACGAGGGCAAGCGGCGTTACATCATCCGAACCACCGGGGAGTTCGAGAGCCCGGAAGACATCGAAAATACGATCGTCACCCATATCGAAGGCCGCCCGGTTTATGTGAAAGACGTGGCGGAAGTCAGAGTCGATTATGACGAGTTGCGGGACTACGTGCGGCACAACGGCCTGCCGGGGATCGCCCTCAACACCCGCCGGGAGATCGGTTCCAACATCATCGAGGTGATGAAGGAAATCAAAGCCGTCGTGGCCGATATGAACGAGAATATGCTCCACCCCATCGGCCTTCATCTGGCTCAAACGGCAGACAAAACCGAATACATTTCACGGTCCATCAATATGGTGACCTTCAATCTGATCGTCGGCGGAACCATGGCCATCGTCATCCTGCTGGTGTTCCTGCGCAGTTTTTACAGCACGCTGGTCATCGCCCTGGCCATTCCCATCAGCGTCATCGGTTCCTTTTTGATCATCACCGTGATGGGCCGCACGGTGAACGTCATCCTGCTGGCGGGCATGGCGTTCGCGGTGGGCATGGTGGTGGATTCCTCGATCATCGTCCTCGAAAATATTCACCGTCACCGGCAGATGGGCAAGGACACTTTGACCGCCGCCCTTGACGGCACGCGCGAAGTCTGGGGCGCCATTTTAGCCAGCACCCTCACCACCTTGGCGGTGTTCATTCCCATTCTCTTCATTGAGGAGGAAGTCGGCCAACTGTTCCAGGACATCGCAGTGGCCATCAGCTCCGCCGTGACGCTTTCGATGATCGTCAGTATTCTGGTTATTCCGACTCTGGCCCGGAAGCTTTTACATTATGAAGAACTGCACCCCACTTCGAGCGGCATTGTAAAAACCGTTTTCCGGAGCGTGTTCGGTCTGGTACCTCTGGCGGCCGGATTTAACCGTACGGTGGTGAGGGGATTGAAATGGATGTTTCAATTTCCGCTGTTACAGAGTGTTTTAATTCTATTCATCATTCTGATTCCGTTGTATGGAGCGTGGCTCCTGATCCCAAAAACCGAATACCTGCCGGAGGGAGACCAGAACGTGATCATCGGCATGATGATTCCGCCCCAGGGATACAACATCGGCGAGATGCACCGCATCGGCAACGAGATGGAGGAAAACTATCGGGCCTACTGGGAAGCCCTGCCGGGGAGTCCCGAAGAAGCGAAGCTGGAGGGTCCGGCGGTGCGCAATTTCCTGTTTATCGGGAGCCGCGGCCGTCTGTTCACCATCGTCAAAGCGAAGGACCCGGAACGCGCGCGGGAGTTGATCCCGGTATTGAAAAAGGAATTGGTGAAAGTTCCGGGGATGATCGCGATTACCCGCCAGTTATCTTTGTTCTCAAGCGCGTTCAGTGGATCGCGCGGCATCGAAATGAACATCCTGGGACCGGACCTGGTGAAAATCACCGAAATCGCCCGCGATGCGTTTTTCAAACTCAAGGACATCATGCCGGGGTCGCAGATTCGACCCAAACCCGGGATCGAATTGGGACAACCGCAGATTCGGATTCAGCCGCGATGGCAGTCGATCGCCGAGTTGGATCTCGACGTGTTTGAGCTGGGATACTCGGTGGCGGCGCTGGTGGACGGCGTGTATGCGGATGAGGTATTCCTCAATCCCGATAAAGTCGATGTGCCTTATATGCCGCGGGATGGCATCGACCTCATCCTGCAGAGCCGGGAGCAGGCCGTCAAACGGACCCAGGATATTCCCGAAATGATTATTTACACCAAAAAAGGCCGGGCAGTGCCGTTGATCAATGTCGCGGAGATGACGGAGACGGTGAGCTCCGAAGAAATCCGCCACTTCGAACGTAAGCGGTCGGTGACTCTGGAAATCAGTCCGCCACAGGATATGTCCCTGGAGGAAAGCATTGACCTGGTTAAAAATCAAATTATCCAGCCGCTGAAAGACGACGGCACCCTGTCGGGCGAATATTCCATCAATCTGACGGGCAATGCCGACAAACTGGAGAAAACCCGCGAGGCCATGTCGGGAAATTTTATTCTGGCGATCATCATCACCTACCTGTTGCTGGCGGTCCTGTTCCAGCACTGGGGGTTTCCGCTGATCATCCTGCTGAGTGTGCCGATGGCGGCGGTCGGCGGCGTGGTCGGCTTATGGGCCCTGAACCTGTTTGTCATGCAACCGCTGGACGTTCTGACCATGCTGGGCTTCATCATCCTGATCGGCGTGGTGGTGAACAATGCCATCCTGATCATCTATCAGACCCTGCTCCATATCCGGGAGGACGCCATGTTTTACCGGGACGCCATTCTGGAAAGCGTGCGCAACCGCATTCGCCCGATTTTCATGAGCACGTTCACCAGCATCTTCGGCCTGATGCCGCTTGTGGTGATCCCCGTCGCGGGCAGTGATATTTACCGCGGTATCGGCGTGGTCATTTTATCGGGATTGTTCCTCAGCACGATCTTTACGCTCCTGCTCATCCCCTGCCTGATGAACCTGAGCTTCGGCATGAGTTCCGGTCCGGGAACCCCGGTTGCACCCGCCGGTGGGGGGCGCCGGACGGCTCCCGCTCCTGGCAAGGCGCTGGAAGGAATGCTCCACCGAAG
>JAPUGN010000044.1 GCA_027298165.1 Nitrospinota bacterium | reverse complement strand
TTCGGGACTGGCGGGGATATCTTTTGAATGCTCCTCGACAATAAAATCCGATGACTCAAACTGGCATAACGGCATGAGGTCGGCCATGTTTTCCGGAGGCACGTCGGTCCAATGCGAATACACCATGGAATTGACCTCCTTCTGGATCGCCCACTTCACGGCGGTTTCAAACCCCACTGTTTCGAAGGGAAGAATTTCCCGGATGGCTTCATCCGTGCAGACCACATCAGTCCGCAGGCTTTCGAGGAGCAGGCAGGTGATGTTCACCGGTACCGAAATGAATAAATGAAGCCAGTAAGCAAACAGACGGCACATCATGCTGACTGGAAGTGGCACCCAGTAAACGTTGAAAAACCGGACGCGCTTGTCTAAAATCCCGGCGAACCGTTCCACCATTTCCTGATAAGTCATCACATCCGGGCCACCGAGGGGATACTTCCCGGTTTTTAATCCGTCCGTTTCCAGAACGCCAACAAGGTATTTGATGACATCCCGGATAGCTATCGGCTGGCACCGGGAGTTAAACTCCGGCAGAAAAGTAATCCAGCGCGTGTGTAGGATCATGGATTTGAGAAGTTCGTAGGAAGTGCTACCGGTGCCAATGATGATGGCGCACCGGAGGCGGATCACCGGAATCGACCCCTCGGACAAAATCGTGCCCACTTCCATCCGGCTTTGCAGGTGGCGGGACACGATCTTGCTGGTTTCCCCCAATCCCCCCAGGTAGAAGAACTTTTTGATCCCATATTCCTCCGCCACTTCCCGAAAGTTTTTGGCGGCAGTCTTGTCGGCTTGACGGAACTTCCTGTTCACAATCCGCATGCTGTGGATGAGATAATAAGCGACATCGATCCCCTTCATCGCCGGCTGTAATTGGTCCTTGTGCAGAGCGTCGGCGTAAACATATTCCAGATTGGGGTGGCTTAATACCTGCGGCATGCCTTTTTCGCGGAGCATACACCGAACCCGGTAGCCCCGAAACAACAGTTCCGGCACCAGCCGCCGAGCCACATAACCGCTGGCCCCGGATACTAAAACGGTTTTAACGTCGGGTAGAGACGCAGTCGGCAGATCGTCACAATAATGGTAATTAACCTTTTCCGGATTCATGTCACAAATATGGACTCGGGGCGGCGAAATTGCAAGAGTTTCAAAACTTTTTTTGGATTTTCGGGAAAAAAGATCAGGATTTGCCGCAGAAAAATGGGTTATGCCGTTTCTCTTCGCCCACGGTGGTAGCGGGACCGTGCCCCGGGTGCAAGGCCGTATCGTCCGGAAATGAAAAGAGAGTCTCGGTGATAGAACGGTACAAATCCGGCCACGAGGAGTTGGCCCGGCCCATCGACCCCGCGAAAATGGTGTCGCCCGACAAAATGACCCGGTTCACCTGATAAGACACCCCACCGGGAGTATGGCCGGGCGTGGACAAAACCCGCACCTTCAGGGTCCCCAACTCGATCACCTCGCCATCCGTAATAAACCGAAAATCCCGGGTGCCGGCCGGCCGTGGTTCCCGCTCGTCGATCCAGGTGGGACATTGAAACTCCCTGACCAGCAGGTCCAATCCCCAGGCGTGATCGGGGTGGGCATGGGTCAGCAGAATTTTGGAGAGCTTCACTTTCATCTCCCGCGCCTTTTTAATGATGGCTTCGGGATTTGCGCCGGTATCCACCACCGCAGTCTCCCCGGTGGCGGGGCACCGCAGCAGATAACACTTCACCGGATACGTTCCCATGAACACATCGAGGCACACCAGGTCCAGCGCCGGATCGGGGATCGGCTCCTTCGGATGCCAGGCGTTGCGGGCGATAACGGAAAGCGCCTGGCCCTCCAGGTCCAACACCTGCGCCAGGCGGGCAATGACGTCTTCCGGCGGGATCAGGTCGTACCGCTCCATGCGCCGAATATCCTCCAGCGGAAGTTCCGCCGCTTCGGCCAGGTCTTTTTGCGACCAGGATTTTCCGTCGCGGGCTTTTTGCATAATATCGCCCAGCTCATCTTCAAGATCCGTCGGCATACGCACCGTCCTTTCCAGAGGGTTTCCAAAACCGGTACAAGGGAAATTATATACCACCGCATTTTAAAATGTTATACATTGATTCCCATCCGATACCCGAGTTCTTGAAGGAAAGCCCATGCTGGGAGCGATTGTGGGGGACCTCATCGGTTCGCGTTTCGAGGCCGCCCCCGTCAAAACCACCGAATTCGAATTGTTTCATCCGGATTGCCGGTTTACCGACGACACGGTGTTGACCCTGGCGGTGGCGGACACCATCGTTCATGGAGCGGACCTGGTGGACACCCTCAAGGAATATTATCACCGCTACCCGGACGCCGGCTACGGGGCCGGGTTCATGCAATGGGCCGCTTCCGCTTCCCGCGAACCGTACAACAGTTTCGGCAATGGGTCGGCCATGCGAGTGAGTCCCGTCGGCTTCGCCTGCAATTCCCTGGAAGACGTGCTGGAACAAGCACGGGTCACCGCCGAGGTGACGCACAATCACCCGGAAGGAATTAAGGGAGCCCAGGCCACGGCCTCCGCCGTCTTTCTCGCCCGCACCGGCAAAAGCAAGGATGAGATCCGACGATACATTGAAACGCAATTTCAATACAATCTGAGCGAGAGCCTCGACGCCATCCGCCCCAGTTACCGGTATGACGCCACTTGCCCCGGCTCGGTACCGCAGGCCATCACCGCATTTCTGGAATCGGAAAGTTACGAGGACGCAGTTCGCAAAGCGGTGTCCCTGGGCGGCGACAGCGACACCCAGGCCTGCATCACCGGCGGCATCGCCCACGCCTTTTACGGGAAATTGCCGGATATCATGGGGGCGGAGGTGCATAGCCGCCTCGACCTCCCCCTCCGCCAAATCACTATCCTGTTTTGCAACAAGTTTTCCTGCCTGTAAGGCGCCCAAAAATTGATCTTCCCCCTTGCGTTCCGGGAGCGGGTAAGCTATCGTTTGGTTCTATTTCAAACCAAAGGATATCAACCGGGCCGGCCTATCCGGCCTTTTTTATACTGCACATGGGGTTTTATGGCGGATTTGACGCGCGAAGAAGTCGAGGACATTCTCAACCAGCTCAAGGAACATAAGGAACGGATGGCGGCCGAAGCCGAGCTGGAGGAGGACGAAGAGGAGGAAGAGCCGGACGCTCCTGAAGAGGAAGAAACCGTGGATGAAGAAACCTCCCCCGACGCAAAGGAGGCTGAAGAGGAAGAAATCGTGGACGAAGAAACCTCCCCCGACGAGAAGGAGGCTGAAGAGGGAGAGGAAGAGGAAGAAGACGAGACCCCTCATCTCAAAAACCGGGACCTCGCCGGGCTCGACCTGACCCAACTGAATTTTTACGGCATCGACCTCTCTGGCTCGACACTGACCGGAACGAAACTGGCTGACTCCGACCTGACGGATTGCATGATGGACGAAGTAAATCTCACTAAAGCCGAGTTGATGGATTGCATCCTGAACGATACACAACTTAACCGGGCGAACCTGTCGGAGGCCAATCTGGAACGGGCCGACCTGCGCCGCGCCAAGCTGCATGAAGCCAACCTGAGCAAGGCCAATTTGAATGAATCCATCCTGAACAAAGCGGATTTTCTGAAAGCCAACCTGTCCCGCGCGTCCATGGCCAGCGCCGATCTGTCCCGCGCCAATTTCAAAAATGCGGATATGAGCGGCTCCGATCTTTCAGATTCCAAAATGAGCATTGGCGTATTTTATGAAACCAATCTGCAGGATGCCAATATGGTGCGGGCGGAAATCAAGGGCGCCAAAATGTTTGGCGCCAATTTCAAAAACGCACGCCTGACCCGTGCGGATTTGACCGGGGCGGATTTGACAGAAGCCAAACTCACGGACGCCGACTTCTCCCGCGCCAAATTCAATGGCGCCATCTTGCGCCGGGCCAACTTGGAAGGTTCGGATTTGACCGAATGCAATCTGGATATCGCCGATCTGAACGGCGCCATTTTACTGAAAGTGACCCTGGAAGGCGCCCACATGAACCGCATCAAACTGAACGACGCCAACTTGAAGGGAGCCTACCTGCGGGGAGCGAACCTCAGCCGCGCCAAACTCGGCAAAGCCAACCTGGAGGGAGTGGACCTCAGCGATTCAAATCTGGAAGGGGCGAATTTCAATGAAGCCAATCTGGATAATTCCGACCTCAGCCGGGCCCATATGCAGGAAGCGGTTTTGGAAAATACTTCCTTAAAGCATGTCTACCTGACTGGGGCCAATCTGCGGAAAGCCAAACTCGACCAATCCAACCTCGAAGGGGCAGACTTGGCGGGAGCTAAACTGAAGGGGGCATCGCTGGTAAAAACTCAATTGAAAGGCGCAGACCTGCACCGCGCCGAGTTCGATCAGGCCAATCTCTCGCAGGCCGATCTGAGCGATTCCAACCTGACCGGGGCCAAACTGAACCAAGCCAACCTGACCGGGGCCAATTTGAAGGGAGCCCGGCTCGAAGGAGCGGAACTGGCGGATGTGAAGGGATACACTCCTTAAATCACTCGGAGCAGGTTCGGGAACGACGTCAATTCAACATAAAATCTTCCGGCTTGTATCCGTATTTTTCAAAATACCATCGCAGGTTGCGCCGGGTATTGGCCAGCCCCTTGATATTCTTCTGTTCCTTGAATAACTGCTCCGCGATCTGAGTGTGGACGATCGCATTGGCGCCGGCTCTTAATTCATCATACACTTCGCCCAGCGCAAAATGGGCTTCGGCGTTTTTCGGATCGTCTTTGATGATCCCTTCCTGCTTCGCGATTCGTTCCTCGGCGGTGTACCGGCTCTTCTTATTTTCTTCCCGAAGGACCTTCAATTCCTTGGCCAGCAACTCCTGAAGCTCCTTATGAAACCGCCGGGCGATTTCATTGCTGAACTCCCTGATCTGATCGACCAGTGGAGGTTTGCCCTCGAAAGGATCCTCCATTTCCTTGTCGTCCGCCTCCGCCCACACATTGGAAGCGCACAGACCGGAAAGGACCAGAGCCGCAAACATTCCTGAGAACCACTTGATTTTCGCAGAAACCATACGTTTCACCTCTTCTTCCAGAAACTATTCAAAGATTTAATCTATTATTCTACCACCGAATTTCCGGAAAAGGGGATGACGGGCAAAGGGAGGGGAGAAAAAGAAAAGGCTCCATTCCCAAAACCTTTGGGAAACGGAACCTGAGGAAAAGAATTACATGCACTCCAAAATTTAAAAATAGTTTGACTGGATGCCTGCCGACTCGCCGACCGGCACATATTCATCCACCAGCTCTTTGTAGTCGTCAAACCAGTAGGCATCGGGATTGCGTTTGAATACCATGAACCGCGCGTCGTTATCTTCGTTGGCCGCTCGGAGGAATTTAAAATAAATATGCTTTTCCGTCAGGCCGACAATCTCAATTTTTCCGGTGGCGTGGGACATCACGAACCGTGCTCGCTTGGCAAGACCCGAACACCGGGTGCGTGCCGTTTCAAAAATTTCAAACGCATCTTCAATGGGCGTGACATAAATGCGGTTCCCCAACGTCGGACGGCATTGGAAAACATAATACGGGGGAACACCGATATAGGATAAATGATTGAACATGTCGGCAAGCACATCCGGGTCGTCGTTCACCCCGGCGATCATGGGGGTCTGGTTAACCACGATGGCGCCAGCGTTCAACAGAAAACTCAAACTTCGTACCGCCTCCGGGGTCAGCTCGCGGGGATGGTTAAAATGCGCCATCACGTAAATCCGCTTCTCTGGCGTGCTGTATTTCCGGAACATCGCCTCGAGCGAGGGGTCGTTGTAAATCCGCATGGGATTGAACGCGGGAATCTTGGTGCCGATGCGGATAATGTTCACATGCTCCACCTCACGCACTTTCTGGATGATTGGCTCCAGCTTGGAGGTGGACATGATGAGAGGATCGCCGCCGGTGAGTAGAACGTTGTTGATTTCGGGATGCGTCCGGATGTATTCCAGACCTTCACTCACGTCCTTGGTGACTTCCTCGTTTTCGTCCATGAACAGACGCTTGCGGAAACAGAACCGGCAATATGCCGCGCACACCTCGTTCACCAAAAGCAGAGCGGTGGAATCGTACTTGTGCTCCACTCCCTTGGCGACCGTGTAGGAATCTTCGTCAGAGGCGTCCAACTGGCCCCACTCGTCGAGCTCCTGAACGTCAGGCATAACGATGCGGCGGATCGGATCCTCCGGATCGTCCCAATCGATCAGCGACTGATAATAATCGTTGGTGCGAAAAACGAACTTCTCGTTGACTTCTTCCAATCTATCGACTTCACCCTGACTCAACTGGGGAATCTGCTTCAGCTTGGTCAGGTATTTTGCTTTCTTTGTCCCAATGCCATTGGAATTATTGTTTGCCATTGGGCACCTCCTTTCCTGTTTCATGAGGACTTTTTGGCTCATCAATGATTCGCGCTAACCATCACCTCTCAAAAAGACTAATCCTAATGCGACAATAAAAAACCAGAACCTGCGCAAATAATCCGTTTCACAGCCTATAATTCGGCGACTGTCTAATCTGCGATTATTCCGGGGACGGTCCTGGCTGTTACTGCAGTTCCCCTGTAATTGCAAAAACAATTCTAAAGAAAATACGCAACTGGCTTGCCTGACTTATCGTGACTCAGCAGTCCAACTCAACCGATGCAGACAAACAATTCAAAGAGTTGCCGTTGAAGTTGGTCCTGAAGTTTCTCAATATGCTTCTCAATTTGCAAGGGATAATACAAAAATTGTTTTTTTGAAAAAGCAGTGCTCTTAAATTTATATTTATAAGAAAAAATATCAACAAAAAAAATTTAAGCACTTTTTTTTGTTTATCGGTTACGTTTAGAAATTAAAATTTATGTATACCAAAACTGTAAACTTTTTATTTGGCGGAAAAAGAACGTTCAAATTAGGTTTTATAAATCTATTAGTTACACTTCTCAGGTGCGGAATACCCGGCTGAGAACTTGAGCCGGAGGATCATAAGCACATTCCCTCCCATCCAAACGACCCGTCTCTAAATTAAAAATACAGGCTCGGAGGCGAAAATTAGACGAAATTATTATAAGGCCGAGGAAATCCTGTGGCGGGGGGTGTAATAAAAATTACACTTTGAGTTAGTACCAGAAGTTGAAAAATTCCCGTTGAAGGGTATTTCGGCCTGGATGCGGGGAAGGGTCAGATCAGGCCCAGGATAGAGCCTATCTTTTTGAATCCGGCCACGGCCTGGTCCAAATCGGAGGTCTCGTGACCGGCGGAAATCTGGATGCGTATGCGTGCCTCGCCTTTGGGCACCACGGGATAGCTGAATCCGATGACATAAATGCCCTCGTCCAGCAGCTTTTCAGCCATTTCATGAGCCAGTGAGGCCTCTCCCAGCATGATGGGAATGATGGGGTGTTCCCCTAGCCGGATATCAAATCCCGCCCCGGCGATCTGCTCCCTGAAATAGCTTGTATGGGTCTGAAGCCTCTTCACGAGATGCGGGCTCTGGTCAATCATATCAATCACCTTCAAGGTGACCGCGGCGATGACCGGCGACAGGGAGTTGGAAAACAGGTAGGGCCGGGACCTCTGCCTCAGCAGTTCGATGATTTCCCTACGGCCGGCGGTGAACCCGCCTGACGCCCCGCCCAGCGCCTTGCCGAAGGTCGAAGTGATGATGTCCACCCGCCCCATCACCTGCCGGTACTCGATACTGCCCCGGCCCGTCGGCCCGAAAAACCCGGTGGCGTGGGAGTCGTCCACCATCACCCAGGCCCCGTATCGCTCGGCCAGGTCGCAGATGTCCGCCAACAGCGCCACATCCCCGTCCATGCTGAACACGCCGTCGGTGGCGATTATCTTAAATCGGCTCTTTTCAGCGTGCTTGAGCTGAGTTTCCAGG
>JAPUGN010000043.1 GCA_027298165.1 Nitrospinota bacterium | reverse complement strand
CTGGTCGTTGCTCCCGGCGAGGATCATGCCCTGCGACTCGTGGCCCATCAGCTTGGCGGGTTTAAGGTTGGCCACCAGGATGACGGTACGGCCGATGAGTTGTTCCGGATCGTAGGCTTCGGCGATACCGGCCAGCACTTGGCGCTGTTCGGTGCCGAGGTCGACTTTCAGTTTGATCAATTTTTTTGATTTCTTGACTTTTTCCGCTTCCAGGATTTTAGCAGTGCGGAGGTCCACCTTCATGAACTCGTCGATGGTGATCTGGCCCTTGCCGTTGGCCTCGGTTGGCTTTTCCGATATGGAATCATCATCGCCGAGGGTAACCGACTCCAGGATTTTGGCCGCGGCCTTGTCTTCGATGCGCGGAAAGATCTGGGGTCCCTGATGGGTTTGCGTGCCGGCTTGGATCCATCCCCATTTTTTTATGGAGTCCAAACCCTGTTGGTCGACGGGCGTGTCGATGCCGAGTTGCTCCATCATTTTATCGGCGGTCTCGGGCATGAACGGCGCGATGAGGATGGCGGTCACCCGGCAGGCTTCGGCGGCATTGTAGAGGACCGTCGCCAGGCGCTTTTTACCGTCGTCGGTCTTCGCCAGGTTCCACGGCGCGGTGTCGTTGACATAGATATTGGCGGCATCCAGAAACTCCCAGATTTTGGCCAGGATTTTACTGTAGGCCAGCTCGTCATAAAGCGCATCGACCTGCTTAATCACCTCGGCGGATTTTGCGGTTAGCGGAGCATCCTCCTCTCCTTTTACATCGGGTTTTGGAAGCTCACCCTTAAAGTATTTCTTGAGCATATTGAGGGTGCGGTTCAGGAGGTTGCCCAGGTTGTTGGCGAGATCGCTGTTGATCCGGCCGATCAGCGCCTTGTGCGAGAAGTCGCCGTCCAGTCCGAACGGCACTTCGCGCAGCAGGAAGTAGCGGATCACGTCGACGCCGAACTGATCGATGAGATGATTCGGCTCCACCACATTGCGCAGGGACTTGGACATTTTCTGGCCGTTCACCGTCCACCAGCCGTGCGCGAAAATATTTTGCGGCAGGGGGAGGCCGGTCGCTTTGAGCATGGTCGTCCAATACACAGCGTGTGTGGTCAGAATGTCTTTCCCCACCAGATGATGATCCGCCGGCCAGAATCCGCAGGCGCGGATTTTATCCAGCGTACCAAAGGTGGAAATGGAATTGATCAGCGCGTCGAACCAGACATAGGTGACATAGTCGTTGTCGAAGGGCAGGGGAATGCCCCAGGGCATTCGGGACGTGGGCCGGGAAATGCAAAGGTCCTCTAAAGGCTTGCTCAAAAATCCCAGCACCTCGTTTTTTCGCGAAGCCGGTTGAATGAAATTTTCATTGCTCTTAATATGTTCGATCAGCCAGTCCTGATACTGGCTCATTTTAAAGAAGTAATTGCTTTCGTTGATTTTTTCGACCTTGCGTCCGCATTCCGGGCAATTACCTTTGACGAGGTCCTTTTCCGTCCAGAACCGTTCGTCGGACATGCAATACCAGCCCTCGTAGTTTTTTTTGTAGATTTCGCCCGCGTCGTACAGTTTCTGCAGGATTTCGGCGACCACTTTCTTGTGGCGTTCTTCGGTGGTGCGGATGAAGTCGTTGTTGGAGATGCTGAAGCGCACCCAGAGTTCCCTGAAGCGCATATGCAGATCGTCAACATGCGCCTGCGGTTCCCGGCCGGCCTGCTCGGCGGCCTGCTGGACCTTCTGGCCGTGCTCGTCGGTTCCGGTCAGAAAGAACACGTCGTATCCCGCCAGCCGCTTGTAGCGCGCCGCAACGTCCGCCGCGATGGTGGTGTAGGCGTGCCCAATATGCGGGACGTCGTTGACATAGTAAATGGGTGTGGTGATAAAAAACGTTTTCTTCATTACGGGTTGAACGGGTAAAAGGTTACGAGGTTGGGGCCGCGGATGTTTCCTGAGGTTTTTTCAGATAATCCCGAAGCTCGTCCAGATGATAGTATACCGTGTAGTCATCATCAAGGCGAACCGTGACGACCTGTTTCAGGATATCGTTTTTGACCACCTTGCCGGGGCCTTCCGGGGTGTCGATCATTTTGCCAACCTTGGGAAGCTCCTGGATCATGCTCCGGTAGAGGTCGTGCTCGTATTGGAGACAGCACATGAGGCGTCCGCACACGCCGGAAATTTTGCTGGGGTTGAGGGCCAGTCCCTGATCCTTGGCCATGCGGATGGTGACCGGGGTGAACTCCGGCAGGAAGGTGGAACAGCACAGCGATTGCCCGCAGATTCCGTGGCCCGTGATGGCCTTGGCCTCATCCCGCACGCCGACCTGGCGCATTTCAATGCGGTGCCGCAGTTTGGCGGCGAGTTGCTTGACCAGTGCGCGGAAATCGATGCGTCCTTCGGCGGTGAAATAAAACATCGATTTGTTCATTTCCTCGAAATAGACCACCCGGCTCAGGTTCATCGCCAGGCCCAGTTGATCGATCAGCGACCAGCACAGGAGGGAGGCGTTCGATTCCCGTTCTTTCTGATTTTTCTCTTTGGCCAGGTCTTTTTCGTCGGCGATGCGCAGAATTCCGGGCGGGGCGAAACCGGGATCTTTACGAATATTAATGATTTTGTTGGAAATCACCTGTCCCATTTTGGGACCGTCGGGGGTGTCGACCATGACCTGCATGCCGACCCGGAGTATCAGGGTGTGCGGATTGCACGACTCCGACTTGAGCGATCCCCGCACCCGGACTCCGATCACAAATTTAGGCGGCGGACCCGGCGGCTGTTTCGCCTGTTCTTTCTTTGGGCATTCGCGTTTGAGTTTCCTGGGTTGTTCCATTTCAGGCCGCCTCGCAAAAATCCAACAGCAGGGTTTCCAGAGCCAGCTGGCGGTTGGCGTTGCCCGATAACGCGTTCTGCGTCCGATAGACCGCGTCGGCCATCTCCAACAGTACCGACAGCGGCTTGGTGCGCGCTATCGGTTCCAGTTCCGCCAGCAAATCCCGGTTGAACAACTGGCCGGGGGATCCGTTTGAACGGATAAAGGCCATGTCCCGGATCAGGCCGAGCATCTCTTCCAGAATGGGAGATAGCGGTTCGCTGCCCTTGGCCCTGGCTTTTGACCATTGGAACAGCAGGTCCATTCGCTGAAAGGAAACCTGATCGATCAGCCGGATCATCTCCAGCCGATAGGACGCGGTTTGCGTGGCTTCGTCGCCGAGGGCGCGGGATACCTGTCCCTGGGAGCGGCCGACCCGCACATCGACCTCGGCCGGGTCCATTGTTTCTTCTCCCCGGCTCAGCAGGATTTCCCGGATGGCCTCCGGCGGCAGGGGGTTGAACTTGATGCCCTGACAGCGTGAAATCATCGTCGGCAACAGCTGGTTGATATTAGATGTGGTCAGGATGAGGATGGTGGCGGACGGCGGTTCCTCCAGGGTTTTCAGAAAAGCGTTGCAGGCCTGGAGATTCATTTTTTCCGCCTGGTCGATCACCGCCACCTTGGTTTGGCCTTGGTAGGGCAGGAAGCCCAGCTTTTTCTGCAGTTCCCGGATATCGTCGATTTTGATGGCCGGTTCCCGTGCGGTGGGGGTGGACAGGGTCGGCTCGAGGAAAAAGAAATCGGGGTGAACGCGGTGGTCGATTTTGCGGCAGGAGTCGCAGGCGCCGCAGGCGTCTTCGGTGCCGGGGGAGAGGCAGTTCAGGGCCTTGGCGAATTCGATCGCCAGGAGTTTTTTGCCAACGCTTTCAGGCCCGTAGAACAGATAGGCGTGGGACAGCCGGTCCCGGGATAGAGCCTGACCTAATATATGTTTAGCTTGGCCTTGGCCAAGGATGCGCTCAAAAGACATGTTTTTCGATTTAAATCCATATATTTAAACGTTTGAACCAAACGATAATATGCATAATCTGTGTTTTCCGGAGCTCGGGAACCATCTCAGCCCGGACGGCAAACATTCCATGCCGTGGCCGTTCATCTTATTATAAGTGCTTCTATCTGTAAAGGGAAAGGAGCCCGGACCGGGTCCCGGCTTTATTCTGGGAGGCAAGGCTCATTCTCATACCAAAAGCTTGCATGGAAGCCGGGAATTTGCTATACATCGAAGCCGCTTTTGATAAAATAATCTTATGATCCATCTTCCATAAAGTGTTGAAAAATGGCCGTAGCCGAACGAGAAAAAAGAAACGTTAAAAGGAAGCGAAAGCCCTAATTAATGGCGGTGATCAACGACGCCTGCACCGGGTGCGCCGGTTCCCCGATTTGCATCACCGAATGCCCGGTGGACCTGTGCATGTATGAAGTCAAAAACCCCGATGCCCCGATTTTCAACCGGGTGGAGGTGGATTAC
>JAPUGN010000042.1 GCA_027298165.1 Nitrospinota bacterium | reverse complement strand
TCGGGCTGGGAGAGCAAAAGGTCGTCGAGTTGCACGCCCAGGTTTTGCGCGTATTTCGGATCCAGCGCGTGTTCGGCATCGAGGAATGCCGCCGTGCCGCCGGCTTTTTGCGCTTCGGCAATAATGTGGAGGGCGAGGCTGGTTTTCCCGGAAGCCTCCGGCCCGTATATTTCAATGATGCGGCCGCGTGGAATGCCGCCGATCCCGAGCGCGCTGTCGAGCGAAATGGAACCGGTGGAGATGACGGCAACTCCCTTCTGGACCTCCGCCTGGCCGAGTCTCATGATGGAACCCTTGCCGAATTGTTTTTCAATTTGTGAAAAGGCCAGCTCCAGTGCTTTGTCTCGTTCGTTTTTTCCTGCCATAACTCAAGTCTCCTTGCTGAATGTGGATCCGGTTTCCATCCTTCGGGTCAGGGATTCAGTTTAAAATTCGCCAATACGGTGTAGATGGAGCCCTTGGGCGTCAATTGGCTTTCGTATAATTGGACCGATCCCACTGGAAAGGGGTTGGGAGCGATGCCTTCGGAGAGCAGGGCATCCAGTTCGTTTTGCAACTCCTTTGTTCCCCGCCGGGACTTGATCCGCGCCAGCGTCAGATGCGGCGAAAACGGCCGTAAATCCGCAGGAAATCCCGCGCTCGCCAGCGCCTGTTCAAGGCCGAAGTGAAGGGTTTCCAGCGCTCCCTTCTCATCCTTCAGGCCCACCCATAAAACGCGGGGACGTTTGAGGTCCGGAAATACGCCGACCCGGTCCAGCGATACCTCAATCGGCGCCAATGGGGCCAGCGCTACGGTTATTTTATCTCGAATACCCGGGACCTGGTTGGGGTCGATGTCTCCCAAAAACTTCAGAGTCAGATGAATGTTGCCGGGCCGAACCCAGGACGCGTGCAGTCCCAGGGATTTGAATCGATTTTGGATGACTGTGATCGCCTTTACTACCGAAGGCGGGATGTCTATTGCGATGAACGTTCTCAAAGCGGCCCCAGTTTACAAATCGGCTCTGAGGTTGTCAATTTCATTTACGGCTGTTCCCGGGCGGGTAGAAAACTGCGAGTCTTTGAAAATTAAGGGCGGGTATTAAAGTTTAAAAAAGAAAATTGATTGCCTTATACTGGAGAAAAACAGAAAAGGCCCACTTTTCAGACACATATGACAACTCAAACCGGCGGGCCGGATTTCTGAGCCCACAATCAGGAAAATTTCTCCGGTAAATATCATTAAAGTGAATGAATTCAAAGAGAACTCCAACTCGCTCGGAAAGAATTTGAAAAACCTATTTTTTAAATTTTTTTTCCAGTCTCCTGAACCAAACCTTAAAACTAAAATCGGGAACTATTTTGTCCTGGGGATCGCGTACTTTGCAGGGGCCTTTCACTGGGCCTGGTTTCTGAACTACGGCCGGGTGGAATACAAGTATATCGACTGGCAGAAGTTTTTCGATTACTACGGAGTGATCCAGAAGGCGCTGGCGGAAAAAACCATTCCTTATTTCATGCCATATTTTTACAAGGGGACCAACCAGTTTCTGGCCATCCCCGAAACCGATTTGTCGCCAACGATCTTTCTGCTGAAATTTCTGAGCGTCGAAGAATTTTTTCTAGCACAATGCCTGATCCTCTACTCGCTGGGCTATATCGGCTGTCTTTTTCTCAAGAAGAAATACCGGTGGTCTCTTTTTGCGTTTCTATGTTTCTTTCTGGTATTTAATTTTAACGGGCATATTGTTGCGCACCTGGCCTTCAGCCACTGGCCGTGGATCAGCTATTTCCTGTTCCCATTTTTTATCCTGTGGGTGTTGACGCTGGTGGAGGGCGACCGGTCTCTGGCGCATGGCGTCCGGCTGGCCGGGGTGTTGTTCGCGATGCTTCTGCTGGGCGGCTTGCATCCATTTTTCTGGTGCCTGCTGTTTCTGGCTCTGTTGTGTCTCTATCAGAAAAACTTTTTCAAGCCGGTGTTGATGGGAGTTGGCCTGAGTCTGGTTTTTTCCGCCTACCGGATTGTCCCGGCGATGGTCACCTTCTTTGGTTACAAAAATAATTTTGTCTTTGGTTTTCCCTCCATCCCCGAATTTCTGGAATCCATGATTTCCATCAAAGAGTTGAAAACGGTTCTGGGGCCGGTTATGGATAAAGTGGGTTATTTTGGATGGTGGGAGATGGACCACTACATCGGCGCCCTGGGATTCGGCGCCATCCTGTATTTCGGAATTTACCGCCGCCGAATCAAGCCGGAGGGGTGGGATGCCCCAGATTACCGTGTGCTGGACGCCCCGATGGTTATTCTGACCATACTGTCCTTGAATTATATTTATGGCCTCATTACTCACCTTCCGATTCCCCTGATCACGGTGGAAAGGGTTTCCTCAAGGTTTTTTATCATTCCCCTTTTGTTTCTGCTCACGTTATCGATCATCGGGATGCAACAAATGCTCAACCGCTCTAAGTGGGATTGGAATCTGATGTTGCTGGCCTTGTCGGCCCTCCTCTTTGAAGGATTCATGTTGTTGTCGCATTCCCTTGTCTGGAACGTGGGGGTATTGCAAATTCAGATGCGGGAGGAGGTGTTCAATGCGGTGGACCCGGTCTCGGAATGGGCCAAATCCATGGAAGAATTTTACGTGCCGGTGGTCCAGATATCGTTTCTAATTTCCCTGACGGCGATCGTGGTGTTTCTGGGGACGGTGGTGTTCTTCAAACTCAAACGGCGGCCCGGCCCGAAGACCTCGGGATAAAATACTCAGGCCCGGTCTTCCAGGGTCTTGAGGATGTCCTTGTCGGCCAGATGAATGGTTGAGGTGGGGAAGGCGCACTCCGCTCCTTCCTCTTCGATGATGTCGATGATTTTCAGCATCACGTCTTGTTTGATTTCATGATATTCCGCCCAATTGGTGGTCTTGGTGAACGTGTAAATGAAAAAGTCCAGCGACGAAGGAGCGAAAGAGTTGAAATTGACGATCATCGTTTGTCCGGTATCGATTTCCGGATTGTTTTTCAGCATGTTCTTCACCTTGCTGACGATGGTCTTCATTTTTCCCGCATCGTCGTAACGGATACCGATGGTTTCGTAGATGCGCCGGTTGAGCATGCGTGACGAATTTTGCACAGCGATGGTGGTGAACACGGAATTGGGAACGTAGAGGGGGCGCTTGTCGAACCTCCGGATGCGCGTCAGGCGCCAGCCTATTTGTTCGACCGTTCCCTCGATATCGTGGTCCTGCGAACGGATCGAGTCGCCCACGGTAAAGGGGCGGTCCAGATAAATCGTCAGCCCGCCGAAAAAATTTGCCAAGAGGTCTTTCGCGGCAAACCCCACCGCCATGCCGCCGATGCCGCCGAAGGCCACCACGCCGGAAATGCTGAACCCCAGCGTTTGCAGAACCACCAACATCGCCGTGATGACCACGGCCATTTTCAGTAGTTTGGCGATGGCGTCGACGGTGGTCGGGTCGACTTCCTTTTTACCTTTGATGAAATTCTGCTCGCCATGTTTGATCAGGCGCACCATAAACCAGGCGAGGGCGCCGATGATCACCGTATCGCGAATCGGTTCCACCGCGTTGAAGATCACCGCGCCGGTGGCTTCCTGAATGATTTCCGTGGCCAGGTAGAGTCCCGCCGCCCAGATGATCAGGGAAATCGGTTTCTTGAGGGAATCGATGATCGCATCGTCCCAGCGGTTCTTGGTTTTTTCCGCCTTCAGTTGCAACCGCTTTAGAACTTTTCTCTGGATAAGATCCAGAATCAGCAAACCGAAAATAACCAGAAACACCTGCAGGACGTAGAGGTCTTTCTGAGTGATTAATTGTGAAAAGTCGTCCCAATTCATCATCGTGTGAAGACTCGTGGAAAGGGGAATGGATAACTCCGGATAACCCCCATGCGGTCATGGGTCAGGCCTATTGTAGCAGGAATGGCCTTGGGAGAATAAAAATATTGGGGAACGCCAGCCCGTGGCAGTGGAAAAATCACCCGCCTGGATTTAAAACCGTTTGTGGCCCAGAAAGCGGTCACCCTGAACCTGGCGATTGCCTCCTGCCAGCCCGATCCGTTTTTTGACAGAATGCTGCCAGCTTTCCCAGGTGGCCGCCAGGGGATTCCGGTAGTTTTGGAAAAAATACTTCACCATTTGGCGCTTCAAAATATCCTTGAAGACCTGAGGCGTGATTACCCCCGAGACCAGACGCTTCTTTAAAATCCGAATGGCGATGGGGTCCAAATGGCTCCTTAATTCTCCATGTTCAGGGTTCATGCAAGCCCGTCCCTATGTTCAAATTATTATCGAAAAGCCTTTTGAAAAATAAAAGCAATCTTCGTGCCAATGCGTTAAATTAATAAATAGCTGGAGTTCTCCTCCGGCCAGCGTCAAATTTCAGGAAGGATTGAGAGACTATGTCGGATAAATTGGCGTGTTATGGTTGGGTGCTGGTGGCCGGGTTGGCCGTCTCCGCCTGTTCGCAGGAAACGAAGGAACCGGTGGAGATCGGGGCGGCCCAGGTCGAACTCAGAAGCGACCTCGTTCTGCAGGACGTGCACCGTCCGCAAACCTCATCGACGGATCAGGAAGATCGGGATGAGTTCGACCTCACTTTACTGCCGATCGATGCCGGACAGCCCATCCCCCTGCCGAAGCCGGGAACCGGTCCGCAGAACCGCGAATACCGCGCCGTCCAACGGTATGAATTTCTCCCTGTCCTTTTGGACAAACCTGGAACGCAACCCTATTCCGGTAAGGATTCCGCTGCGTCCAGTGCGGTATTGAGGCTCCCGGTGAAGCACCGGGTAGGGGCGGGGAAAGGGTTCGGTGTGGGAGCGGAGTCCATGGCGCGAGCTCTTTACCTCGATGATGCCCATTATTATTTCCCGACCGTGACCGTAAAACCGTATGCCCAACCGTCGGAGCATCTGGCGCCCACCGGCAAACCCTTCAAAAGTCAGAAGCCGCTAATTTTCCACAACGGCGCCACCGGATGGGGAACCGAACCGCCGGGTGTTCTCGCCGAGAGTGCGCCGGCTCTTGAAACGACGCGGGTTCTGTCGCCGATTCCTGAAACGCATATTTACTTTTCCTCCCGGCCAAAAACCGAAGTGAAGCTGGTTCCCGGAAAAAACCCTCTCGATCTGATGAATGGTAACGAAAACCTCAATCGCCACCGGTTTGGCAAGCTTCCTCAATAATCGTATTTCCGGATCAGGATGATTCGCGCAACCAAAAGAAAAACAACCAGAATGCAATAACCAATACCCAGACAAGGATGCGCCGGCCGAAGGAAGCGTGTTGTTTTTGGTTCATCGGGACCTTGCCTTATGTTTTCATTCTTCGACAGAACCTGTCCTGAGCTTGACGAAGGAAGGGGATACAGGGGAGGTTATAATCTCCCCCTTGTAAAGGGGGCCGGGGGGATTCTTCCTTCTGCTTTTGTAGTTGCCCGGTTCAGGGGTTCTTCGCGCAGCGGAAACCGAAACTGTTGTTCTTCACCTCCGGATTGAAAAAACTGCGGTTGAAGGTCGGCGCGCTCAACCCGCATCCGTACGACAGGCAGTCGAACCAGGATCCGCCTTTCAGCACCCGCTTGTCCCGGCCGTATTCCGGTTTTGGGATGGTGTTGCCGGGATGCGGCAGGTAATAAGCGTCCACCCATTCCCACACGTTTCCCGACATGTCATATAAACCGTAAACGCTCCGGCCCTCGGGGTACGATCCCACCGGCTCGGTGCCCGTGGCATGTTTGTACGGGTTGTTGGATTTGTCGAGCGTCCACAATTGGCCCCAGGGATAGATGTTGCCGTCTTCCCCGCGCGCGGCTTTTTCCCATTCCATCTCGTCGGGCAGGCGCTTGCCGGTCCATTGGCAATAGTCGTTGGCGTCGAGCCAGCTGACATAGGTCACCGGGTGATTCTCCTTGCCCTTTGGGATACGGCCCTGCGCCCAGTGATATGGGGGTATACGCTTCGTGGCGTCGATGAATTTTTTGAACTTCGCATTGGTCACTTCATACAAGTCGATGTAAAATGTTCCGGTTTGATTGATGTGCTCCGGCGACTCGTCGTCCCAGCGCTCGTTGGACCCCATGATGAATTCCCCGGCATCGATAAAAATCATTCCTGGAATTTTTGATTTTTTCTTCGATTTCAAAGTTGGGGCAGCGGCAACGGCTTGACCGGCCCGGACGGCAGGGCGCGGTGATAAAATTCGCCGGTTCGGCCGTTGGCTTTCTGTGAATAGAAAAGGGTCCGGTTTCCGGAAGGGACTCAGGCTCTCCAGCGGCAGGGGGCCCTGATGGCAGGAGCGGCATTCGGCTTTTTTCGTTTTTTCGGCGCGGGCCTGCTGTAACTTTTCCGGCAAGTGGCAGGCGGTTTCGCAGGTCAGTTTCCCGTGCGGTACATCCCGCAGAAACTCGAACGCCGCAACCGATGAGGCAGGGCCTGCTGTCCAAAGGACACAACCCAGAGCCAGACAAAAATATTTTCGCATTTTTTTGAAATTTCCTGTGATTTGGTTGACAATGGGGCGGCTACCGGGCATGACGGCTCGATGAATCCCCGCTGTCTGTTTAGAAAAAAGTGTATAAAATGCATCCGGTGGAGTCAAAAGGTAAATCTCAATCAGGGAAAAGAATGTCACACGGTGAATGGTACTTGAATTTCGACGGACGGCAGACGGCGGAAGAGAATATGGCGGCGGATTCAGCGCTGTTGGCGGATTGCGAACAGGGCCTTATCCCACCGACGGTGCGGTTTTACGGCTGGTCCGAACCCGCGATCACCCTCGGATATTCGCAGAAAGCCGAAGCCGAGCTGGACCACGATCGTTGCCGGGAGCTGGCCATTCCCGTTGTCCGGCGGCCCACCGGCGGGCGCGCCTTGTTGCATTATAATGAGTTAACCTATGCGGTGGTGGCGCCGGTAACACGGGCTCCCTTCAACCGGGGACTGAAAGCCACCTTCGAGGCGATCAGCGAGGCTCTGCTGTCCGGGCTGAAAGGTCTGGGAGTCCGGGGGGATCTCAATACCCGCCGACAACGGCCGGCCTCCGAATTTAAGCGCTCCCCGGCCTGTTTCGCATCGCTCAATCATTGCGAAATCACTGTCGACGGCAAAAAACTGGTGGGTAGCGCCCAGAAACGAACCTCGAAAGCGTTTTTACAGCACGGGTCGGTGATCATCGAATCCGACCACGAGTTGTTCACCTCTCTGCTCCAATTCGACGGTGAACAGCAGAGGAGTGAGACCCGACACCGTTTAATGGAGGCGACCACCAGTTTGAACCGGGTGTGTGGCCGTGCCCTAACGTTGGAGGAAGTATACGCCGCTTTGCAGGAAGGATTTCAGAAGGCGCTGGGCGGGGTCTGGCTTCCTGCCGAACGGTCCCATCCCCCGGCGACCTCCGGTAAAGTCCATGTTTCATAGCACCCGGTGGTCGCTGGTTATGGTGATGGCTGTTATCGTGTTCCTGAGCGCGGCCTGCGGCAAGGGCCAGATGTTCGGCGAAGACCCGAAGCGGCAGAAGTACAAGGACCGCACCTTGACCTACCTGCCGGATTTGGAGCCGGGAATTCTGAAAGCCCAACTGGCGTACATCAATCGGGACACGTACCCGGATCTGGTTCTGCTTCGCACCGGCGAAAGGGGCCAGCCGGTGATTCGGGTTTGGATCAATAAGGATGGAAAAAAATTTGATTCCGTCCAGCGAGTGGGATGGCAGGGGCAGGCGAATGATCGAATCCTCTTCATGGCCCTACAGGATTTGGATCATGACCGGGTCCAGGACCTGGTGCTGGTGGGACGGTTTTCCGACGGCTCGTCCGCCAAGGTTTTGTTCAACAACGGCAAGGGTTATTTTTATACGAAGAAGGAAATTCCGTTTCCCCACGTGAAGCGGGGAATGGACCGGGTGACGATACGGGATATCGACGGCGACGGCCATGTCGATTTGTTTTTTACCGGAAAAAAAGTTTTGGACGATCAGGGACAACCACACCGCTATCCGGTTCAGTTCATGATCAACAACGGCCGCGGCATGTTTCGCGACTCCACGCAATTGCTGATGCCGCCTTTGAAGCCGGGCATTGTCGATGTTTCCTTCGCCGATTACGACGGCGATAAAACGCTGGACATCTTTCTGGTCAACGGCGAAGGTCAAAACATTCTGCTGATCAACAACGGACTCGGAAAATTTACCGACCGGACGGCGGACCTCTTACCCCCCATCAGCGACCGCAGCGCCTATGCGGATTGGGCCGACTTCGATCAGGACGGGGACAACGATCTGCTGGTGGCCAACCGGGAGCCGCTTGCCACCGGGGAGTACAGTTATTTCCTGGTCAACCGGGGGCGCGGCTACTTTCGCAAGGGACCGCTCAAGGCATCGCCCAAAGCGCCGTTCCAGGCCGTGTATCTGCTGGACGCCAACGGCAGTGAAATTCCGGACATCATTTTTTTGAGTGCGAATGGCATTCATTATTTGAGAGGGCTGGGCAAGTGGCGGTTCTGGCAAGAGTCCCGCCGCAGACTCCCCTTCAACGACCGCTTCCACGAGCTGATCTTTGCCGACATCAAAAAGGACTCCTTCCTGGATATTTTCGGTTACGCCCAACGGGAAGGCCGCGGCGTGCTGTGGATCAATACCTTTGAATAGGCTTCCTCATGACTTCGTTTAAACATCTCACATTTCTGAAAGTGCTGGCGGTGATCGCCTGGGCCGATGGCGAAATGACCGAATCGGAAAAAAATATTCTGAAAAAGTTTTACCGCAAATTCGGCCTGGGAAAAGACGATATCCGGCAATTGAATCCCTATCTCCTGGCGCCGACTCTCAAACAGGAACAGGAGCGCCTGTTCAAACAATTGGCCGCCGAGTTGAATTCGCAACGGGAGAAAGAGGAGATCGTCACCGAGCTGGAAGCCATCGCCAACGCCCACCGCTCGCTGAAAACCGAGGAAAACGAACTGGTGGAGGAATTCATTCGCCTGCTCAAAAACACCTCGTTCACCCAACGGTCGTTTGGGCGGGTGCGCAATTTTTTCCAGGCGACGATTTTCAAGCCGGCGCATGAAAAAAATCCAGCGGTCCACCGGTACTTCAAGAATACGATCCTGAAAAAACTGGAATTGAAAATGAAAGGATCGGGGTTCAAGATCGATCTCGAAAACGACAACGTGTATTTCATCTGCCTGTTCGGGGCCCTGCTGGCGTTGGTGGCGCAAGTGGACGACCATTTTCATGAAGAGGAAAAAAAGGCGCTCAAAAAAATCTTGAATGAGCGATTCGAGTTTTCCGCCAAGGAGCGGAAGTTGTTGTTCGAGGTCATCGAGGAGCAGGCGCGGCACGGATTCGATTTTCATGAAGTCGTCACCGAATTCAACAGTCGGGTGTCCTACAAGGACCGGGTGAGTACGGTGGACTGTTTCTGGGCCGTCGCGGCGGCGGACGGCGCTATTTCGCACGAGGAAAATGAAGAGGTCCGGCGGATCACCAAGGCCATGTATATCCCTCACCAGATTTTCAAGGAATCCAAAAAGAAATTCCTCAAGCGGTAACCGGTTCCGCAAACGGGGAATGAGGATTCTTTTCAGGGGCGGTGCATGAAACCGAAAAAAGGAAAAAAGTTCATCGGCATCCTGTTCGAGTGTTGCAACGTGTACCGTCGCATCTATATCAATCAAGATGGCAACGCCTACGAAGGCCGGTGCCCCAGCTGTTACGGGAAGGTCAAAGTGACCATCGGCGTGGATGGCACCGACCAGCGTTTCTTCATCGCCCGTTGATTATTTCAGACTCCCTTCCATTATGAAAATCGTTTTGCAGAGAGTGCTTCGTTCAACCGTGATGGTCGACGATGAAGTGGTCGGAGAGGTTGGC
>JAPUGN010000041.1 GCA_027298165.1 Nitrospinota bacterium | reverse complement strand
TGATCACTTTGTCCATCTCCTAGGCCAGCGGAAACCAGTAGCCGAACTGGGTGTAGAAGATCCGCGAGCCCGCGACCAGCGGGTCGTCCGGCTTTTTGCTGATCTTGAGGTCGAACGGCAGCATCATGTGAAACGCATTGGTGCGCGAGTTCATGAATGGGGCGCAGGCGCCGGGGAACTCGCGGTGCACGTCTTTATTATCGGGCTCGAACTTGCGCGGTCCGCCGGTGAAATGTTGAGCGGTTTTGGCCTGCTTGGTCAGGCCGAATTTGTTCTGGTAATACTCCGACGCGCGTTTCTGGGCAACGTCTAGAAAATAATCCGGGATATCCGTCTGCACGATGAGTTGCTGAACCTCCGGCGCGCCGGGGCGCGGCGCGGGACGCATGGCGTCGTTGTAGATCGCCAGTTCCGATTCGGTTTTCTTGATGTCGTAATCCAATTGGCGCGCAAGATCCGTGTTCGAGTAGCGGGTCTGGGAGAGCAGGGCCTTGGTTTTCTGGAGCATCTCCAGTTTCAGGCTGAAGCGCTTCGGCTCGTCCGCCAGCGACTGCGCAGTCGCCATCAGCAGGCCGAATTGTTCCTCCGGCTCGAGGCCGATGGCGCCCAGATCGTGATCCTTGATGAAGACCAGGGCCATCGGGCCGAACGCCTCCTCGCCGCGGATGTTCAGGGTCAGCAGATAATTGAGATAGGAACGCGCTTCCTTAAGATCCAAGTCGTCCTCCGGACCGGTTAATCATTTAAAATTCAAGGTTTATGGGATGGGCCATTATGGACTGTCGTCCGATTGAGTGCAAGAATTTTTTGAGGCGGGGGTTCATTTCAACTCCTTGAAAATGCGGATCAGCTCGTCAAGGGCCTCGGCATCGGTGATGCGGAACAATTGCTCGACCTGGGCGGTCAGTTCTTCCCGGCTGGAAAAATTCAGCTCGATTTTAAATTGATGGCTCTCGAAATTCTCCGGCGTGCGCAGTTTGATCCGGCCGTCGAGCCGGAGTTGGTCGATGGCTCGGTAGACCTGCTTTTGCAAATCGGTCAGTACCGGGTAGCGCCAAAGACGCAGTTGCTTGTGAACGGCGTTGTATTGTTCGTTGACCGTCAGGCCGGCATTCCTGAGCGGCGTCTGGATTTCCTTCCGGTTCAAAATTTCATGGGGCGTAGTGTTCTCTTTCACCGCCGTTTCGTCGATCAGTTCCAGCAGCTCGCGGCATTTGTTGACCCCGGGACGCAAAGCGGCCAGCAGGGTTTCGACGGCCTCCCGTCCGGCTTCATCCCAGCGGAGGAGAATCGAAAACACGCGGACGGGAACCTTGAGCTGATGCAGCAGAGTACTCAGGTTTTCGGAAAACGTGGCACACTGGTTGAGATCCACCAACAATTTTTTACTGCGCTCCAGATCGAGCAGGGGTAAATAGTCTTTGATGATGTCCGCTTCCGGCACTCCCACCGCCGCAAGTTGGTGGACGACCCGCCCTTTTTCGATATCGCTGTACTCCCTCTGCGGCCGGTTTTCAATCAGGTTGCATTTCAGCATCTCGGCGGGGGTGGAAATATTTTGCATGACAAAGGCGGGAACCGTTTCCAGCCTCAATAGGCGCGCGCACTCGACGCGGCGGTGACCGCACACGATCTGGTAATGCGTACCCTGGGGGGCCAGCAGGACCGGATGCGTGACACCCAGTTTCCTTATGGATTCCACCAGTGTTTCCGGCGGCGGGTCCAGCGAAAACCGCGTGGGCGAGTGTTTCTCGATGTCCGTCAGCGGGATGTCCTGAATTTGATTTTTGGCTGTTCCGGTCATGAAACGTGTATAGTTTGGGCGTTTAACGCGTTGGCCCGGGTTTTACGAAGCCATTTCACAAGGCTGTCACCCTGAGCCTGTCGCAGGGTGACTTTTTTTGATAGAAAAAGCGATGTTATCAAAAAAATGGATATTATGCCTGGGGTGCGCGGTGTTTATAACCGCCTGCAAGCCCGCTCCGCCGGAGGGGATGGTGCGGGTCCCGGAGGGATATTTCCTGATGGGGACCGACGAATTCGACGAGGCAGGCCATGCCCTGTCGCTGGGACTCGACAAACCGTGGTACGCCGATGAATCGCCGCAACGCCGTATCGACCTGCCGGGTTTCTACATCGACCAATACGAAGTGACCAACCGGCAGTACTACATCTTCATCCAGGCGACCGACCACAAGCCGCCGCGATCCTGGCGTGGGCCTAAATATCCCGAAGGCTGGGAACGCCTGCCGGTCACTGACGTCACTTTTTTCGACGCCACCGCCTACTCCGAGTGGGTGGGCAAGCGTCTGCCCACCGAACAGGAGTGGGAAAAAGCCGCGCGCGGGCCAAATGATTTTCTCTATCCCTGGGGTAACGGGTTTAATTTTGCGAAGGCCAACCTCAGCCGCACACCCTTCCCGAAGAAGGATCAGGGACTGAAGCCCGTCGGCTCGTATCCGCAGGGGGCGAGTCCCTACGGCGCGGAGGATATGATCGGCAATGTTTGGGAATGGGTATGGGAATATTACCAGCCGTATCCTGACAACCCCTGGCCACCCAAAAATTATCTGGGGAAGCGGGTGGTGGTGCGGGGCCTGTCGTACCTGGGCGTCGGCCATTTCCCGAATACGGAATACAAAAAAGTGATGGCGCTGATGGCGCGCGTGTCCTACCGCCAGAAAATGCAACCCCTCCGCCATGCCATTGACGTCGGCTTCCGCTGCGCCAAAGACCAACCGAGCTTTTATCAGCAGTGGTTTGGGGAAGATGAAGGTCAGTAAATGGGTTGATAGTTGCCCGATTCATCGGCGGTCGGTTTTCCCTGATTTTTCGGAAATCCCCCAAAAAAGAGTGAAATACCGCCGCGAATTGGAGGGCGGGGTGCCCCTACACGGAATAAAAATAATTTCGATGGCCGGAGGTAAGGTTTAGCTCATCTCGTCCCGCCCCTGCGAATTCAGCTCTGGAACTGACGCCGGGCGGCATGCGGACTAGGCGGGAGGGATTAACGCGGAAAATTCATTTTCCCGTTATTTTATAGACCACGCCCAGGTAATCGTCGGACAGGTAGAGATCGCCGCCGGGGGAGAGTTGGACATCGACGGGGCGGCCGGATTTGGAACCGTCGGGCAACAGCCAGCCGGTGATGAAATCTTCGTGCGATTGGATTTCGCCCTTGTCGTTGAGAACCACGCGCAC
>JAPUGN010000040.1 GCA_027298165.1 Nitrospinota bacterium | reverse complement strand
CCCAGGGATTCTGCCGCGTCCTCAATCAAGGGCACCTGGTAGCGATCGCAAATAATTTTTAAGGAATCGAAATCAGCGCATAGGCCGTACAAATTGACGGCAATCACCGCCTTGGGGAGCTTACCGCTGGACTCGCCCTGTTTGAAGGCCCGCTCCAAAGCGGAGGGTGACATGTTCCAGGACTCGGGTTCTGAATCGATGAACACAGGGGTCGCGCCGAGAAACAATATGGGCGTGGCGGAACCGATGAACGTGAGTGAAGAACAGAAAACCACATCGCCAGGTCCCACTCCGCATAGCCGAAGCGCGAGGTGAATGGCGGCGGTACCGGAAACGAGGGCGACGGCGCCTTTGGCTCCAATATATTCTGCCATCTCCTGTTCGAACGCCTCCTGGTTGGGGCCGCAGGGGGCGATCCAGTTGCTGGCAAACGCCTCTTTGACAAACTCAATTTCCTGCCCGCTCATGTGGGGAGGCGATAAATAAATTTTTTTGGAGGAATCACTCATTATCTTTGATGACTTTTGCAGGAACTCCCGACGCGGTGGAATGATCCGGGATATCGATGATAACCACGGACCCGGCCCCGACCATCACATGGCTTCCAATGTGGACTTTCGGAATAACCACCGAACCGGTTGCCAGGGTGGTTTGCCGGTCCACCCGGACCTCCCCGGCCAATCTTACGCCCGGGCATAAATGCACGCCTTCGCCTAATACGCAATCATGATCGACGCTGGCCCCGGTGTTGATAATGCTTCCCGTACCTACTTGAGCTCCCGCGTTGACCACCCCCTGCGCAAACACGACGCATCCCGGTTCCAGGGTGGCCGAAGGACTGATATAAGCCGTGGGATGCACCACGCAGGGAGAGGAGAAACCTTGATCCAGATATTGTTTGAGCAAAGTGGTTCTTAATTTGTTATTACCGATGGCCACGCAGAAACCGGAATATTCAGACAAAAAACCTTTGGTTTCCTTAATGCAGCCGATCACCGGCCAGTCGAGGACCGCTTCGAGGGAGGGATGCCGGTCATCCAGAAAAACGATTCTCTCCCATTGACCGGAAACGGCGGCGGTGTCCGCCACCACCTTGCCGTGTCCTCCGGCACCTAGGATCAACAGTGAGTTCATAGATTCATTCAATCAATGATATGTCCCTCGGAAATCAATACGAATTCGATTTCCGAAGCAAATCGGGAGTCAGTGGCAATGTCATCAGCAAGTCTACAATACGTTTTCCGGTTTGACCATCGCCATAGACATTTTTGACCGATAATTTTCCTTTTTTGACGGTTTCCGTCAGCGCCTGAGAAATGGCCGACCGGTTCGCCGGAACATCCGTCACATTACCGCTTTGCTCGCGTTCATTTTGCCGGGTTCCGACATTGACGACCGGCAGGCCGAACGTCGCCGCCTCAATGATTCCACTACTGGAATTACCGGCCATGACATCTGCCGCCGCCATCCAGGATACAAAATCGGTCCGGGGCATATGGATGACCAGTCTTACTCCCGATTGATTCCGGTAACGCTCCAGGGTCTCACGAATGCAGTTCCCCCCGGCATCGGCATTCGGCATCAATGCTATTACTTGCAAGGAACAGTCGATCAAGGCTTCCATCAACTCTTCTGCCTGATGTCCAGCTTGTTCGGCATTCTGCAGAACGGGATGAAAAATGACCAGGGCCACAGGTTGGTCCGGATTCAAATTATGCTCCCGGCACAGCACCTGCCGGGACCGTTGTGCCATGTCTTTCAATCCATCCAGACCCGGGGCGCCGGTAACGAAAATATGCTCTTCTCGTTCACCCATGCGGATCAATCTTTCCTTTGAGCCCTCGGTAGCGACCAAATGGTAATGCGCCAGTTTGGAGATGGCATGGCGGATGGATTCGTCCACGGTTCCAGACCGCTCCCCGCCATGAAGGTGAGCGACGGGAATATTCAAATGGATAGCGGCCAAGGTACCCGCGAGCTGTTCTCCGCGGTCTCCCAGCACCAGGACCAAGTCCGGCCGTTCTTTTTCGAACAAATCAGCCATAGCGCTCAATTCGTTGCCGATCGCGCGGGCCATGGAAGCGCCGGAGGTTTCTTCGATATTCACAGGTATCCGGCCGCAAATCCTAAGACCGCTGTGTTCGATTTCGTGTACGGTTTCGCCGAAAGGAGCGGACAAATGCATGCCGGTGACGCAAATGGAAACGTCCAATTCCGGATGGTCGGCGGCCATGTGCAAGGTGGATTCCATCAGTCCGAAATCGGCGCGTGTGCCGGAAACGTAAATTATTTTTCTCATTGAAGGAGGTCAGACCATTGCAGAGTATGCCATTGCGGAAGATCGGTCATGACTTTACAGCCGACCACCCGGTCGAGGTCCCGGGGGGGGATGCCAGTGCCCGGCCTCAAAAGACTGAGATCACCCTTGGATAATGTCTCATTGCGTGAAACACTTCGGATTAAAGTAACGCTCCGGCGCGCGGCATCCCGGACCGGCAATTCGGAAGGGGTCGGAGCCTTTTCCGGTGACCCCATCACCTTCTCTACGCTTCGAATATTGGAAATCATCTGTTGCAGTTCATCCGGTTCCAGCGAGGCCGCATGGTCCGGCCCAGGAAGTGTGCGGTCCATGCTGAAATGTTTTTCGATGACCGTGGCGCCCAGGGCCACTGCCACCGGTGCCACAAGAATCCCCTCACTATGATCTGAGTACCCCACGGGTAAACCGGTTTTCTCTTTCAGGGTCAACATGGCATTCAGGTTAATATCGCCGGGCAGGGCCGGGTAATTAGAAGTGCAGTGGAGCAGGGTCAGTGTGTCTTCCAGCGGGTCGAGAAAGCTTTTCTGGCATCGGGCGTCCCTCATCGTCTGAACCGCTTCCAGAACTTCGTCCAGCGTTGCCATGCCCGTGGACATTATAACAGGGAGGCCCTTTTCCGCAATGTGGGCAATGAAAGGCAGATGGGTCAATTCCCCCGAGGGAATTTTGAGGCGTTGAATGCCGAGGTCTACCAGGAAGTCTACCGAAGCCGGGTCGAAGGGGGTGGACATAAACTCGATTCCCAATGCGTCGCAATGGGACTTAATTCGCTGATGGGCTTCCCTGGAAAGCTCCAGCTTCCGGATCATGGAAAACTGATCGCCTGGTTGGGTATTTGCTTTCTGGTATTCGGCTTTTTCAGTTCCAGGGGTGACCAGAGATTCCGCCCGAAAAGTTTGGAACTTGACGGCATCGGCTCCGGCCCGCGACGCCCCATCCACCAGTTCAAGAGCCAGTCCTTCCGACCCGTTGTGATTCACGCCCGCCTCGGCGATGATAAAACAACTCATTTTATATCCTTAGCTTCACGCTGGGCTAAAACCGCTTGCGCCATTAACCAGTCAAGGGGTGTATCGATATCGATAGATTCATGGGGGTCATCAATGATTAACCCGCGGGTGTGTTTGCTGTAAAAGCTCTTTTCATTTAAAAGGTTTTGGATAGAGCTTAAATAAATGAGTCCATCCAATTGGTACACAGGCGGCATGTCCTGGGTTCTTTGTATGTCGGGTTGATCTGGAATAAAAGGCTTCATCTCTCCCTTTCCATTTAAAATTTTGCACAGATAAGGAGAAGTTGCTGAGAGGCTTACCGAAACTACGCTTTCGCCTCCGTTATTCTCGAAGAGGTCTATAGCGCGATGAATGCTATTTGCGGAACGAAACGGAGAAGTGGGCTGAAGCAACATCAAAGCTTTAGGCAATTTCCCCTTTTCTTTATTAATGCGGCCTAATAAATCAATCACTACGTCCTCACTGGTGGCTTCATCGGTGGCGAGATCGGCGGGCCGAAGCCATGGAACTTCTGCGCTATAACTTTTTGCCACTTCGGCGATTTTGGAATCCTCAGTGGACACCAATACCCGCTCAAAACTTTTAGAGGCCAACGCAACCTCTATGGACCAGGCGACAAGGGGTTTTTCACCAAGAAGTTTCAGGTTTTTACCTGGGATTCTCTTGGAGCCTGCCCGAGCGGGTATGACGGCGATTATTTCCATTCAACAGGGCTTTTATCTTTGGGAGTGGTTATTGAAATAGTTATTGAGTTTTAATAAATTTGCTGATTATTTGTAGTCCTGGCTCCCCGCTCTTTTCCGGGTGAAACTGGCATCCGGTCATATTTTCGGAGCGAATCGCGGCGCAAATGGATTGACCGTCGTAATCGCAGTCCGCCAAGCGATGACGTTCGTCGCTAGGGGCTGCCATGAAGGAGTGGACAAAATACATGGAGTTTCCCGGACTCAATCTTGAAAAAAGCGTGTCGTCCCAATTGCCGCCCTTTTCGGGATAGCTTAATTCATTCCACCCGATATGGGGAATTTTATGCGGCTCTCCATTCGCCCCCTTCGGAGGAATGTGGATCACTTTTCCGGGAATCAATCCCAAGCCCTCATGATGGCCGAATTCATCGCTGGAGTCGAGCATCATCTGCATGCCAAGGCAGATTCCCAACAAAGGGTTTCCTTGCTGGCAGAAAAACTTGATGGGGTCCGCCAGTTTCTTGAGTTGGAGCTCCGCCATGCCGTCGGCAAATGCCCCGACACCGGGAAGAATCAGGCGGTCCGCATTGATGACGGCTTCTGGCTGGTCGGCGAGAACGACCTCGGCGCCGCAATGCTCAAGGGCGCGAACCACATTCAATAAATTGCTGGCGCCATAATCTATGACGGTAACCCTGGGTGTCATAAATTTCTTACGTGAATGTGGGCCTCTAAGGCAGCCTGGCGGATATCCTGGATTTTCATCCGGCGGTAGTGCAGGACATCGGCCATGGCAACGGCATCGGCTTTCCCTTGTTGGATCACGTCAATTATATCTTGTGTCTGCCCCATCCCTCCGCTGGCGATGACAGGGACCGGCACCGATTCGGATACGGCCTTCACCAGTTCGATATCGAACCCTTTACGCGTGCCTTCGCGGTCCACCGAAGTCAACAAAACTTCACCGGCTCCCAGTTCCACCCCCTTCCGCGCCCATTCCAGAACATCCTTGCCGGTTTTTTCCCGGCCGTTATCTGTGAAGGCTTCCCACTTGCCGGGTCCGTTGCTTTGAGCTTCGATGGACAGGACCATGCATTGGGATCCGAATCGTTTGGAGACTTGGTGGATCAGGTCCGGATTATTGATTGCGGCGGTATTGATAGCCACTTTGTCGGCCCCGGAACGCAGGATGTGTTTGACATCGTCGGTCGAACGGATGCCCCCGCCCACGGTAATAGGAATAAATACATTCTCTACGGTGCGTTTGACGATGTCGGTCAGATTGTTTCGGCCGTAGAGGCTGGCGACGATGTCCATATAAATCAATTCGTCTGCGCCGTCCCTGTAATATCCGACCGCGAATTCCTGCGGGTCACCCATTACCCGCAATCCTTCCAAGTGAATTCCTTTTACCAGATTGGGCCCTTTGATATCCAGCCTAGGGATCAGACGTATATTACTCATGAATGAGCAACGAATTCCTCATGCCAGACGGCGTGCCTTAAAATCCATTCACCACTATCATATTTCCATAGGTGGGAAGATCGAAAATGATCTGCCAATCGCATGAAGTATTCACGAGTCATCGTGGGTTGTTCGAACATTTTAGACGCCTCGGGGAATTCTTTGGGTTCAATGCTTAAATACCGAAAAATTTCTTCGGCAAACCTTTCGGGGAATTCATGATCAAACCGTTTGACCAGGGCCACTCCTTCCTCGCGGGTAATGTCACCTGAGCGGATTTCCTGGGCGGCATCATAGGTGGCACGGCCGATTCCGAATTTGATGCGGGTTGTGAAGTAATGAAAATCGTCGATGCGGTCATCGATGCTGTTGTATTTGCTGTAGGTGCCGGGGGTGCGCTCCGGTGAAGCCTCGAAATCGCCATGCTCCACCGAATAGTAATAACAGCTTTGGGGGTGCCATTTGAGGTAATAACCTAGGTAATGAACCTCCACCCCGGTTTTTTCAATGGCTTCCGGATTAGCCGGGAGATAGGGAATCAAATCCTGGTCCTCCAATCCAAAACGGTTTTTTAAATCGGCAATGGAAACCCCTCCTAAATATACATTTCCCGAACCTCCGGACGTGAAGTAGGACCAATCCCGCTTGGCGCTCTTTGAATCGGACATAGGGTTACCGTATTCGGCTTCGTTTTCACCGTAAAATACGAGGGGGATATTGAATTGAACCGCCATTTTTGGAGCCAGGGATTTTTGTCCCAGGATAAAGGCTTGAAAAGGATGAAATAAAATCTCTACTGCAAGTCGGGTCAACAACCGATGAACCCTGCCGTTGGGGGTCATTAGATAATTGTCGTGTCCGGCATGAATCCATTTCTGAAAGTTTCTCCACCCCCACTCGGTATAAACATGAGGCGCCCAAGTGACCGTTAACGGGTGCATCCCGTATTTGGTTTTGAGGATATGGGAGGCGTAAAAACTGTCCTTCCCGCCGGACCCGGGGAGGATACAATCGTAAGAGCCGTCCTTGCTACGGTATTGGTCGCACAATGTGACCAATTGCTTTTCCCTTTCTTCCCAATTAATTGTATTTCTCTTTTGTTCGGTCAAACGGCAGGCATCACAGACGCCTTCTTCATCAAAATTAATAGTAGCTTTTTTACTCTCGGAGGTGTGGATGAATTCTACTGCTGAATTAGGCCGCTGGTTGGAGATAACGCAACGCCTGCAAAATTTAACCTCTCCGGGGAGGCCGTATTTGGCTTCTTTGGTTTTTCCGTTGCCGGAAAATAACTTCATATCAACCGGGTCGGGGACACAGATAATATCCATGAACAAGTATTTTTTGTGTCAACAGGTTTATAAACTATTGAGAGAATCAAACCTAATCCGAAGGATGGCGCTAATTAAATTATTATAACATTCAGGAATAAATAAGAACCATTATTTTCCTTTGGGTATTTGGTATTCCGGGCTTGACAGCAGGTCGATCGCCTTTTTCAGTATATCTTTTCAGAGCATGGATTGAATGACCCTGATTACATTTTGGGTAGCCCTGCCATCGCTATTGGGTGGAGTTTTCGGCCGCCAGTTTTTGTCTAAAA
>JAPUGN010000004.1 GCA_027298165.1 Nitrospinota bacterium | reverse complement strand
TCTCTGGATGCGGTCCTCGGTTCCTTGCAGGCGGCATGGGCTTGGAATCAGGGAAAACCGCATTATGGGATTCCGGCGGGCGCGAAGAGCCTGACCCGGTCGGAAGGCTGGATTATCGACCCTTCCCTGCAGATGCCGGTGGATTCCCGTCCGAGCATACCCCATAATTCCCCTCCGGTCCGAGCCATGACCAGCGGACACAACGAACAAACCGTTATAAATCTTCTTGAGAAATTAAAGAAGCTTACCGATATCAGCGTGGCCCTGAATGCGGAGCGCAACCTGGAAGTCCTACTCGAGTTGATTATGCAGGAGGCCTGCAATTTTACCAATGCCGACGGCGGAACGTTGTATATTCTCGAAAAGGGCGAACTGCATTTCAAGATATTCCTAAACGACACACTGGATATCCGGATGGGAGGCAACAGCAAAAAGCCGATTCCCTTCCCGCCGCTTGAGATGAATCCTTCCAATGTTTCCTCTTATGTCGCCATAACGGGAAATACGATCAATATTCCGGATGTCAGCAAATACACGGAGCACGATTTTTCGGGCCCGCGGGTATTCGACAGGAAATTCAATTACCGAACCCAGTCGATGCTTCTGGTTCCAATGAAAAACAAGGACGAGGAGACCCTTGGCGTTATCCAACTGTTGAATGCCAGAAAACCGGGCCAACCCAAAAAGGTCGTCCCCTTTTCCCATGAAAATGTCCGCTGGATTCAATCCCTGGCTTCCCAGGCGGCGGTGGCGATCACCCATGTGTCCATGGTGGAGGAAATACGGAAGGCCGCCTCGGAAGTGGCCTCGGCCCGGGATATGGCGATGGAAGCCAATGCTGCGAAGAGCAAGTTCCTCGCCAATATGACGCATGAACTGCGGACTCCCATGAACGCGATTATCGGATACACCGAAATACTCAAAGAAGAAATGATCGAGAAGAACATGCCGGAATTCCAGGATGACCTGGAGAAAATAGGCGATTCCGCAAAAATACTGATGGAGTTGATCAACAGTATTCTGGACCTGTCTAAAATCGAGTCCGGTAAAATGGAAATCAAATTGGAATCGTTTAAAATACAGGATGTCATTCAAGCGGCGATCCGGACGATTGAACCCATGGTTCAGAAAAATAAAAATACACTGGAAGTTCAATGTGACGAAAATCTGGGATACATGGTTGCGGATTTGGCGTGGATTCGGCAAACGTTGATCAACCTGCTCAGCAACGCCTGTAAATTTACCGAAGGCGGAGAAATCTCACTGGAGGTCATTCGAGTCAACAGAGACAATATCCCCTGGATTATTTTCAAGGTCGCGGATACCGGAATCGGTATCGTCCGGGAAAAAATCGCATCTGTTTTTTCCGAATTCACACAGGCCGACTCGACCATCACCCGAAAATTCGGCGGGACGGGATTGGGATTGGCCATCAGCCGCAGGTTTTGCCGTATGATGGGCGGCGATATCACCGCACAAAGCGAATTGAATAAAGGATCCACCTTCACCGTTCAATTACCGGCCAAGGTTATCCCCTATACGTCACCTCCCAGAAGGCGTTCGACCGACCTTTAGAATCGGATGGCCATGAGCAAAAACTCAGACATTCCCGCCGAACATGATTTCGAACAGAAAGTCATCGAAAGTTTTTCCAAGCACGTCAAAACGTATGACCGGCACGCACAACTTCAACGCTCGATGGCGGAACGGTTGGCGGCACTGATACCCCACCCCTTCCCTCATAAAACACTGGAGATCGGTTGCGGCACCGGAGGGTTCACCCGCCACCTGCTGGCCCGCTCGCCATCCACCCTTATCCTGAACGACATTGCGTCCCCCATGATCGAGCATTTGAAAAATCACCTGGAGGTTCCCACCCAGACAAAATTTCTTGTGGGCAACGCGGAGAGAATGCAGATTCCGAAAGTGAAACTCATTGCCGGCAACGCCGTGTTCCAGTGGTTTCGCAATCCGGAAAAGACATTGTCGCGATTTTATTCCGGTTTGGAAAAAGAGGGATACCTGGCCTTCAGTACCTTTGGCCCGAAAACCTTGCAGGAATTTCGAAACACAGCCGATTTTGAGGGACCCACGCATCTGCTTTCTCAAAAACGCTGGAAGATTCTGCTGGTCCAGGCGGGATTTGAGTTATTAACCTTTGAGTCCGAAACGCGTCAGATATTTTTCCCGGACACCCGGAGCCTGATCAGAAACCTGCAGCAAATCGGCGCCGCTCCCTTACGAATTTTCAAGCCAGGCGAATTGAAACAGTTGATCCGGGAATACGACCGGAACTATTCATCCCCGCAGGGGGTGTATACGAATTGGGAATTGTTTTATTTTTTTGCCGCTAAGAAATGACGTTAAATCATTTGGGTGGAATTAATCTTTAAAGGCCACCAGCATTCCCGCCCCCTCCTTCAGGGGATAGCGCTGGAACTTATGAAACCCGGTCTGACTCAATAATTTTTCGGTTTCATCGTAAGAATAGGTTTTCCCCGTCGCGGTAAACAGCAACATGGTGACTCCAAACAGGGCGGCTTCGTAGGGCTGCGAATAATCGTGGGTATGAAAATAATCTACAATCACCACCCGCCCGCCTTTGACGAGGGCCTTCTTCATTTTTCGGAACAGTTTTTTATTCTGCTCGGGATTATAAACGTGAAGAATGTTTGAGTAAAAAACCGTGTCGTAATTCTCGCCCAATGCAGTCTCGAACAGATCGCCCGGATTCAATTCCATGCGGGGCCAAATGGAGGATCGGGCGTGCAACTCCCGCGCAACCTTCAACGCGGTCGAACGATCGAGCAAAGTCGCCCTGGCTTTTTTATCTTTCCGTAGGATCGCCGCGCTATAGGTTCCAGGCCCCGCCCCCAAATCCAATAACCGCCCCGCCGGCTTCCGCGTGACAAGCCGGGCGATGTCCACCGCGAACGGACCGCTGCGATCGTGCATGGCATGGGTGAAACAGTGGCGAAACCCCGGGTCGTCCTCACCCTCGTATTCCGAAACATCGCGGCCTTTGCGAATAATGTCGATCAAACGCGCCCACTCGTCGTTTTTTTCCAACTTCAAGAAGGTGGTGCCTTTTTGATAATGAGGGCTCGACTCGCACAAGTATTTATACATGTGCGGGGCGCTGGAATAGTATCCCTTTTCGTAACGGAGGGCCTGCATGGCGGTCAGGGCGTTGAGCAGGGCTTCCATACCATCCTGTTTGCTTTTGGAGGCTTTAGTAATCTGCAGGGCCGTCATCTTTTTTCGACGCAAAATGGAAAAGATTTTGAATTCGAGCGCCGCCATCAGAATTCGGGCTTCTTCCAGGCGGTCGATGGTTTCCGTAAACTGTTTCAGGGTAAGCATCGCAAATTTCCTATTCGTTGATTAGGGGTTCAATATGCTTTTCCAGGTCCAGTCCAGACCCGAACAGCTTGTGCCGCAGGATTCCTTGCTTATCGATAATAATGGAAGAGGGAGTGCCTTGTAATCCATATTGGTCGAACGTCAGGGCGTCGTATTCCTTTTTTTCCAAATATTCCAGAATCTGTTTTTCAATCTGCGAACGATGAAGCTCCGGCATGTTTTCGAAATCCGGAAAGTCCCGCTCGATCCACCGGCGGACCTCCTCGTCGGTTGCTCCGCCTTTCCGTTTCACCACCTGATCCCAGGCCACGGGAAACGGCATAAAATACTGGAGGCGTCCCATACTGAGCATATCCCGCTCGGACAAACGGGCCATGGTTTCGCCCACCACCTCCCCGGTATCGAGGAGCATTTTTAAATTTTCCAGACTATTCAAATGATGGTCCTCGAAAGCGGTGGCCAGTCCCCACACCGTCAACGGTTTTTCCTTGAAGGTCATATAGGTCTGAATCGCTTCCGGCAGGCCGCCGATAAAACATCCGGGACAATTCACCTGAAACACTTCGATGAGGATTACCCGGCCGCGTTCCTGATCGACGTTGGAAGGCGGACCCTGCACCCACTCCGCCACCTGCAGATTGGAAGCCGGTTCGTTAACTGCTGGCATCCACCACGCCTCCCTGGGCCAGGCTCAACAAGCGGTTGATGATTTTGAGGAGATCCGGGTTCGGCCGGTGTTTGAGTGAGGCTTCGAGAATCGATACGGCCTTGCCGTATTGTCCCTGAAAATTATAAATCAACCCAGACATGGCGTGAGAGACCAGCCACTTGTCGCCTTTGGAATGATTGCGAATAATAGTGTCCAAATACGCAAGGGCCTGATCATATTGCTTCAGCTTGTAAAAATTGGAGGCGAGGCCGAACAGGATATTGTCCCTTAACGAAGGCGCGTGTTTCTTTCCCAGAATCCTTTTGAAGGCGGCAATGCTTTTCTGGTATTGTCCGTTGCGGAACAACAGAATGGCCAGGCGGTAATCATTTTTGGTGGCCTTCCGGACGGCCCGCTGTTTCTGAAGCATAGCCTGGCGGGCGGCCTGTTGCTTCTGAAGCGTGGCCAGGTCGGAATCCATTTCACCGATGTCGCCTTCCATCTCCATGACCGCCTGGTTCAGCTCCTTGATTCTCTGCTCGTGTTGAGCCTGGCTTTCAGCCAGTTTGGCTTCCAGCTGCTGGAGGTGAGGCTCCGTACCGCGCAACAGGTTTTCGAGGATGATCTCATCTCCCAGGATGTCGGCATAGCCCATAAACAGACGTTCCAGGTCCGCGGCCACCTGGTCCAGCCCTTTCTGGTTCCGGCGGCGTTTCTCCAGTTCCTCCTCACTGGGAGGCAGCCAGATATGGCGCTCTTGCGGATGCATATTCTGAAATTTCTGCGATTTCGTCAGTTCAGGCGGCTTTTCCGGCGTCTGGGCACACCCCAGAGCCGACAGGAAAGCGACCATCCAAAATTTTTTAATTGTCTTCATCATAAAAATAATATAATAAAAGGTGCTCCATCATAGATTAAAACATTAACTATATCAATTATTTAGAAGATGAAAAGTTACTACGACATTTTAGGGGTGCCGAAAACCGCCTCTGAGGACGATATCAAAAAGGCCTTCAAGAAAAAGGCCCTGAAATATCATCCCGACCACAACGAAAACGATCCCAAGGCGGAGGAAAAATTCAAGGAGGTCAACGAGGCGTACGCCGTCCTCAAGGATAAGGACAAGAAAAAAAAGTACGACAGGTTCGGCGCGGAAGGATTTCGCAAACGGTATTCACAAGAGGATATTTTCAGCGGGTTCGACGTCAACGAAATACTTCGCAACTTCGGTTTCGGCGGTGGGTCCCGCTCCTCCGGGTTTGACGATATGTTCGGTAGCAGGGCGCAGGGTCCCCGGAAAGGCCAGGATATGGTGAGCGATCTGACCATCTCCTTTGAAGAAGCGGCACAGGGGACCGAAAAAACGTTTACGATTGATCGCGGCG
>JAPUGN010000039.1 GCA_027298165.1 Nitrospinota bacterium | reverse complement strand
GCGAACGGATGGTCGACTGTATTTTTCTCTAGCGGCCCAACCGTTACCTGGCGCGGGTCGACATCGATGGAAAACCGGTTTCCGCCCACGTTCCGGATCCCGGCCGCCTGCCCGGATTGATGATTCCGCAACGGCGTGTGCGCCTCATTCACAACCCCGGACCGCAACGCAAGACTGATTACACGCTGGTGCTCGTCCGGCACGGACGCCTCTGGGTGTCCGTGTTCCCGGTATTCGCCAACCGTCTGGTGGGCGAGGCGCTGGCGAACCGCACTCTTTCCGGACTTTCCGGTTACACCGATGTGTCTTCAGAGGTCAAGGCCGGACACAGCCGGTTTGATTTCCGGCTCGATTTTCCGAACGGTTCCATGTGGGTCGAGGTGAAGTCCGTCAGCCTGGTGGAGCAGACGGTGGGGAAATTTCCCGACGCGCCGACCGAGCGAGGCCGCCGCCATGTGGAAGAATTGACGGCGTTGAGGCGCAAGGGAATCCGGGCGGCGGTGGTGTTTGTCTCCCAGAGGTCCGATACCCGGACCATCATTCCCCATGAGGTCATCGATCCGGAATTCGGAGAGCGGTTACGGGAAGCGCAACGGGCGGGCGTCGAACTGTACGGCTTCAATTGCAAGGTGACCGCATCGGCGGTGACCCTCAACAATCCCGTTCCGGTGGTGGTGTGAGGCTTGGAAATTAATTGAGGAACGGGGCCAGGTTGGGTTCCAGCAACCAGGTCGTTTCGTTATGCTTCCAGCGTTGTTCGTGAATGAGGGTTTTGAGTTGGGTGCTGGGCGAAATGGTGACCTGGTAGCGCATGGTAATGACCACTTCGTTGAAATCCCCTTCGGGATTTTCGGCGTTGATTTCCAACGGTTTGCCGTCCTTGAAAAAAGCCTGATTCAATACCTGGGATTTGAAAAAGGAGACCCGGCTCTGGATGGCGCCGTATTTCAGCAGGTAGTCCATCCGGTATTCGTTTTGAACGTAACCGGATCCGCCGTTCTCGGATCTGCTTTCAAAGGCGTTGTTGTAAACGCGGAGCACCTTGCCCAACTGCTCCATTCGTTTTTCGGCGGTGGAGGCGCATCCCCAGACAAGCGGCAGGCACAGGATGACAGCCAGGGTGGCGATCCGAAACAGGATAGAGGGTTTGTTGCGTATCATGGAAAGTCCTCGTATGGTAAGATTGACGGCGGATTCGAGCCGCGATAATAAGTTACTGAAAATTATACGGTTTCCTTCCAAAAGGGGCAAGGTCTAGTTGTGAGGAGAGGATGAGGCGCACCGTTAAAACTAAACCTACCCGCCGATCCGGAGCGTCGAAACAGAAAATGTCTTCCGCGCGGAGACCTGTGTCGAAGAAGCCCGCTGCGGTGTGGGATCAGGCCGCGCAGTGGTACGATGCGCTGGTGGGACTGAAGGGAAGCGAGTATCAGAAATCGGTCATTTTCCCCGGCGCGTTTGCCATGTTGCCGTTAAAGAAAGGCGATGCCGTTCTCGATCTGGCCTGCGGGCAGGGTGTGTTTTCCCGTTACCTGTCGCATGAAGGGATGAAGGTGACGGGCCTCGACACGTCCGAGGAGATGATCCGCTTCGCGCGGTCCCGGCCGGATAAATCCATTCGCTATGAGCAGGGGGATGCGCAGGACTCCGCATCGCTCAAGGGAAAAACATTCGACGCGGTGGTGTGCCTGCTGGCCCTGCAGAATATCGAATCGCTCCCGCCGGTGATGCACAACGTGCGGCGCTGGCTGAAACCCGGCGGACGGTTTGTGATGGTCACCACGCATCCCTGTTTTAGGATTCCCCGGCAAACGCACTGGGGGTGGGACGCGCAGAAGAAAATCCAGTACCGCCGGGTGGACCTGTACGGGTCCGAGTCGGCGATTCCCATTCTGACGCCGCCCTTGGCGCAGTCGAAAATTTTCACGGTCACCTATCATCGTCCCCTGCAGGGTTACTTTCAGGCGCTGGCCGAGGCCGGTTTGTGCGTTGACGGGTTGGAGGAATGGACCTCGCATAAAACCAGCGAGCCGGGCCAGCGGTCGAAAGCGGAGAACCGGGCGCGGAAGGAGATCCCCCTGTTCCTGGCACTGCGGGCGGTTCCGGCGCCTTCTACGGATGGATAACCCCATGAAACAAGCCCGCAGTTACACCTACGAATTAATGGACCCGCGTGAATTGCTGTCGCGCGTGCGCGAGACATTGCAGAAAGGCGGGGAAGCGTGGGCCCCTATCGCCGAAACGATTTTGCTGGGCCACGTCGAATACCGGCCGATCCGTAACAATCCCATGCGGTCGGGTTATCAGTACCAGTACCGGAAAGCGGGTCTCAATCTCACAATTTACTATCCCGAGGCGCAATTCGAATTTCTACTGGACGCGCTGGACCGCGATAAAGTGATGGAGCTGAAATCTCTCTTCCAGGAAACCCTTCCAGAGCGATCCGGCTATGTGATCCGGGAATTCAAGATCAAGGGCATCATCGACGAGCCCGGCCCCGGCGAAAACGGAGCCGACCCCATCGTTTAATCCCCATCGATTTCTTCCCCGTTGTCTTCCAGGAAACTCCAGTCGATCGGCCGGTCCTCCCGGATCGCCCGGCGCAGGCGGGACATCCACGTCTGAAAGAACGCGATGTTGTGCAGGCTGTTGAGGCGCATGGCCAGAATCTCGTCCGCCATGAACAAGTGCCGCAGGTACGCCCGTGAATAATTGCGGCAGGTATTGCAGGCGCATGCCGGGTCGAGCGGCAGGTCCTCGGTTTTGTACTTCGAGTTTTTGATATTGATTTTCCCCTCGCTGGTGAACAGCGAGCCATTGCGTGCGTTGCGGGTGGGCATCACGCAATCGAACAGGTCGATTCCCATCTGCGCGCATTGGAGAAGATCGTTCGGCGTGCCGACCCCCATCAGGTAACGTGGCAGATCATTCGGCAGAAGGGGCGCGGTGTGCGCCGCCAGTTCCAGCATCATTGATTTTTCCTCGCCCACGCTCAAGCCGCCGATTGCGTAGCCCGGGAAATCGAGATCGGTGATCTGCCTCGCGCTTTCTTCTCTCAGGTCTTTAAACATTCCTCCCTGAACGATGCCGAACAGCTGTTGATTATCCTTTCCATGCGCCTCCCGGCAACGCTTCGCCCAACGGGTGGAGAGCTCCAGGGATTTCTGCGTGTAGGCGCGGTCGGCGTCGTGCGGAGTCGGTTCGTCGAAAGTCATGATGATGTCCGCTCCCAGAGCCATCTGGATTTCCATCGATTTCTCCGGCGACAGTAGATGCGGCGAGCCGTCGATGTGCGATTGAAACGCGACACCCTCCTCGGAAATCTTGGAGAGCGTGTTGAGACTGAATACCTGGAACCCGCCGCTGTCGGTCAGAATCGGATGGTTCCAGTTCATGAAGCGGTGCAGGCCGCCGAGGTTGCGGATCACTTCATGCCCGGGACGGAGATAGAGATGATAGGTATTGCCGAGAATGATTTGCGTGCCGCAGTCTTCCAGGTCTTCCGGGGAGAGCGCCTTGACCGTCGCCTGGGTGCCGACGGGCATGAACACCGGCGTGTCGATTTGGCCGTGGGGTGTGGTCAATACTCCCAACCGGGCCTTGGAATGACTGTGCTGATGCGTGATCTCGAATTTAAACACGGCGGAGAGCTTCTTAGCTGAGTTGGGTCAGGGTTTTGGTAAGGACCCGGACCAGGGTGTCGATGTTTTTGGGCGACACGATCAGGGGCGGGATGAACCGCAGGGTTCCGGGCTGAATGCTGTTAACCAGAATCCCCTGTTCCATGCAATCCTTCGCCACCGCAGCGGAGGAGCCGTCGATATCGATCGCCAGCATCAGTCCCATCCCCCGCACTTCTTTAATGACGGGAAATTTTTTCGACAATTCTTTCAGCCGCCCCAGAAAATATTTTCCCGTTTCCCGCGCGTTTTTCAGAAAAGTTTTATCGCTGATGATGTTCACCGCAGCCAGGGCGGCGGCGCACACCAGCGGATTGCCGCCGAAGGTACTGCCGTGGGTGCCCGGCCCGAGTGACTTCGCCACCTGCTCCGTCATCACCAGTGCGCCGATGGGTACCCCGGCGCCGAGTCCCTTGGCGAGGGTCATGATGTCCGGTTGGGCGCCGAACGCCTGGTAGGCGAACAGCCGGCCGGTCCGTCCGAATCCTGTTTGTATTTCGTCCAGGATCAACAGGACCTTCCGCCGGCTGCAGAGTTTCCGTAATTCCTTCAGATAAGTTTTAGAGGGAATAATGACGCCGCTTTCGCCCTGAACAGGTTCGACCATCACCGCGCAGGCTTTGGAGGTGATGGTTTTCCTCATGGCCGCCATGTCATCGAACGGAACGTATTTGAATCCCG
>JAPUGN010000038.1 GCA_027298165.1 Nitrospinota bacterium | reverse complement strand
CGCCAGAACGGGAAGGATGAGGGTGGTTCGACCGCGACCCAGAAAATGACTCGTGTTCAGCGTCGTGTTCATATAAAGAATACAGTCGATGTTCGACAACGCCTGTTCGGCGTAGCGTGAGTCGGGATTGGAGCCATACAGATTGCCGCCCAGGTTCCAGGCGAAATCGAATCCCCCGGCATGGGCCCGTTCCATGCAACCGAGGGTATCAAGCCATTCGCCCGTCGGCAGATGAAGTCCGTTGGCCGACTCCACGTTGTCCATGAATTCCTGCTTCAGTTGCGGTGTGTATCCGATGGTGCCAATGCCCTGCACGTTGCTGTGTCCGCGCAGGGGGAGCAGTCCCGCCTGCTTGCGCCCCACCATGCCGCGCAACAACGCCAGATTGACGATGGCTTGTACGCCTTCCACCCCGGTGGCGTGGTGGGTGATGCCCATCGCCCAGGCGAACACCACGTTCTTGGCCTGCGCATAGTGCCGGGCCACTTGCTCCATATGCAGACGCGGCACGCCCGACAGCGTTTCGAGTTCCTCCCATGAGGAATCCGCGACGTACCGCTGGTACTCGGTAAATTGGTCAGTATATTCATCGATGAAAATACGGTCCAGAATTTCCGGCTCCCTCTCCGCCATCTGAAACAGCGCCTTGGCGATGCCGGTGCACAGCGGCAGATCGCCGTTGATGTGCGGCTGGACGTAGGTGCTGGCGATGGGTGAGCCGAACAACAGGCTGCGAATGTCCGAGGGAACGTAAAACTTCTCCAAACCGCGTTCGCGGGCAGGATTAATGACGATCACCTTACCGCCGCGCCGCCGGATGTCCATCAGCGTGCGCATGAAACGCGGATGATTGGAAGACGGATTGGCGCCGATTAAAAAAATGAGGTCGGTGTGATCGAGATCGTCCAGCTGAATGGTCGCGGTGCCGGTGCCGAGGCTTTGTTTCAAGCCGACACCGGAGGCCTGGTGGCAGTAGTAAGAGCAGTTGTTGACGTTGTTGGTGCCGAACACGCGCGCGAACAATTGCAGAAGAAATCCGGCTTCGTTGGAAGAGCGCCCGCTGGCGTAGAAAAATGAACGGTCAGCAGCGGTGGCTTTTAGGGTGGAAACGATGCGCTCCAGAGCTTCGTCCCAGGAGATCGGACGGTAATGCGTGTCGCCCGGTACGCACAACACGGGGGTGGTCAGCCGTCCGCTGTGTTCCAGCTCAAGCGGCGTCCGGGTCTTCAGTTCATCGACGGAATGGCGCTGGAAAAAGTCCCCGGGGATTGCCGGTTGCAGATCGGACGCTTGGGCCCACACGGCTTTTTTGCAGACCGAAGGGAAGACCCCCTTTTCGTCACGCATCCCGCCTTTTTGTCCACCCATGCCCAGCGCACAACTTTTACAGCTGTTGCGGGACAGCAAAGACTTCAGCATGGACCAGGGGCCCACCTTGAAGGCCAGCCTCAGCGAAAAAAGGATGGAATCCCAACCCGCTATTTGCCGTGGAATTTGAGAGATCATGAGTATTCCCGTGGATTACTGTTCTTCCCCGATCCTATTCATTATAACTTTTATTGCTCCATTTCCATGAGATTTGAAGAGAAGAAGGGGATAAACCGGGGCTTGGAGGGACGGATTTCTCCAGCTTCGGCGAATGTGGTAGAGCCTTGTTAAATAACATTTAACTCCTTTCCTGATGTTGACCACAGAAGCGGAAAAAAACAAGATATCGGCGGCCTTCGAGTCGTCAGCGGATCAATACATTGGAAAGCCGTTCAAATCCGAACCGTTCAAGCAGATCATCAACAAATTATTGTTGGGTTCTAATTCCTATGATGATAAAAAGATTCTGTTGATTGACGATTCTGCCGTGCTGCGGACGATTCTTACCAAAAATCTGGTGGAGGTTGGATTCCAGAAAGACAATATCACCGAATCCAAAGACGGCGAGGATGGGCTGGATAAACTTATGGTGGAAAAATTTGATCTGGTCATCACTGACTGGTATATGCCCAAGATGGACGGTCTGGAGTTTGTCAAGATGCTCAAGGAAAAGGATCATCTGAAAAACATTCCGTTGTTAATGGTGACTTCTGAAATGGATTCCAAAAAAGAACTCGAAGCGTTCCGTGCGGGCATCAGCGCTTACATCATCAAGCCGTTCACCGCAAACGATCTGGCATCCACAATCAAGGAAGTTTTCTGAATCTGATTGTTCCATTCCCTGAATAGAGCCCAGGTGAAACCCGGAGGAGAAACCATGTTCTCAAGAATTGCTTTGGCTGTGTTGATGGTCAGCATGATCAGCTGTGCCGGATTAAAAAAGAGATTTGGAACGGGTGAGGAAACCCCGCAATTGATTGCGGCGCGCGCGGATTGCCGTGCCAAGGCGGAAAATGAAGCCATTCGAAAGTTTGAAAGCACCATCAGTCAGAAAGAATACACCCGGATCGCGTTTGACACATGTATGGACGCCAAGGGGTATAACAAATTTGGGAAAAAAGTAAAATAACGGAACTCTCGTTCCCGAAGTTTTCCGGCAGCTTGCCCCGATCCATCGGGCAATCTGCCTTTTTTTTCGGCGTGTCTTCGGGAATCACTCGCGGTTGGCTTCCACCTGGTGCCGGTTGGCGAAGAAGTCAAACGTATCCTTCAGCCCTTGCTTGAAAGACTGTTCCGGTTGCCACCCGTGATTCCGTTTAAACTTATTGTAATCGATACAGCTCCGGAGTTGTTCTCCCATGCGGGGCGGGTCGTGTCTGGGAGAGAGAGGTTTGCCCGAAGCTTCGATGAGGAAAGAAGCGACGGTATTGACCGATGTTTCCTCACCGGTGCCAATGTTGTAGGTCCCCTGACAGTTTTCCGCCAACGCCTTCAGGTTGGCGTTCACCACGTCGAATACCGAAACGAAATCGCGCGTCTGCTCTCCATCTCCGAAAATGACCGGCGGCTGATCCTGCAACAGTTGCCGGCAGAAAATCGCCACCACTCCGGCCTCGCCGTGGGGGTCCTGCCGGGGGCCGTAGACATTGCTGTAACGCAAAACGGTGGACTGCAGTTTGTAGTTGTCGTGGAAGTAATCCAGATAGCGTTCGACCGTCAGCTTGGCGATGCCATACGGGCTCATCGGATGCTTCGGGTGTTCCTCGTCGGCCGGGTAAGAGGTCTGATCACCATACAGAGCGCCTCCCGTCGAAGCGAAAATGAATTTCCGCACACGATAAGAGGTGGCCAGCTTTAAAAGTTTGATACTGCCGAGGATATTGATTTCCGCATCGAAGGCCGGGTCGGCCACGGATTGCGTCACCGAAATCTGGGCGGCGTGATGATTGACAGCCTCGAATTTTTCCTGTTTGAAGATGTCCTCGACGGCGGGGTCCATCAGATCCATAGCGTGAAACACCGCGTCCGGGTGCACCTGCTCCCGTTTTCCCGTGGACAGGTTGTCCAGAATCACGACGCGGTGGCCTTCCATCAGATAAGCATCGACAATATGGGAGCCGATAAAACCGGCCCCGCCGGTAACCAGAATATTCATATCGTATCAAGTGTTGCTGGAAATGTTTTCTTTCTAATAGTATAAGATAAGTCGTTCGAGTTTGCGGCATTAATATGCATGCCCGTTACCCGGCTCCGGCGGGAGGGTTCCGATGGCAGGGCCTATACCCATGAACAGGAATTCACTTAGATGACCTCTCAAGGCACAAATCTGTTTTGTTTCGGATTGGGATTTACCGGCTCGGCGCTGGTTCGGGCTTTGCAGGCCGGAGGCTGGACGGTTGCCGGAACCTGCCGCGAGAAAGTCCATCAGGACCTCTGGGGCCGGGCGGGTGTCTGCGCGTATCGCTTCGACGGCAAATCCGCTTCCCCGGAAATCGGGCAGGCGTTGGCAAAAGCCAGTCACGTGCTGGTAACCATCCCTCCGCACAAAGAAGACGGCGATGTCGTGCTCCGGTATTTTAGAGGTGACTTGGCACGCGATTCCGGACTCCGCTGGCTGGGTTATCTGTCGACCACGGGGGTGTACGGCAACCGCGACGGCGAGTGGGTGGATGAATCCTCCGAATTGAGGCCGGTGTTCGACCATCAAAAGCGGCGGGCTGAAGCCGAGTTGCAATGGCTCGACTTGTACCGCGGGCATGGGGCACCGGTTCACGTATTCCGGTTGGCGGGGATTTACGGTTCCGGACGCAATCTGCTGGAACGGGTGGGCCGGGGGGTCGCCAAGCGGATCGATCAACCGGGTCTGGTGTTCAATCGAATTCATGTCGACGATGTGGTCCAGACACTGGCCGCTTCGATGGAGGGTCCGCATCCGGGCGCCATTTACAATGTGGTGGACGATGTGCCCGCCGCTCCCGCCGAGGCGGTGGCGTTTGCCTGTGAACTGTTGGACGTCGATGCACCGCCTCTGGTGCCATTGGACGACGCCGGCCTGTCTGAGATGGGGCGTGGTTTTTACTTGACCAACAAGAAGGTGAGAAACCGAAAGATCAAGGAGGAGCTCGGCGTGACCCTCCGTTATCCCGATTACCGGTCGGGCTTGAGGTCGCTGTTGGAAAACGAGCGGAAAGGTTGAAGGTTGTCTGTGGATGAGGGATTGTACCGTATCATTGCGTTTGCCGGGTTTGGGGTCGTCGCGTTTCTGGCGTGGCTGACGGGCAAGCGCGCTCCGGTGAACTGGCAAACGATAGGAGGCAGTTTCGCGCTGGCCTGGGTGCTGGGCGTTCTCACGTTCTGGCTGCCGTGGTCGCGGCAGGCGTTGAGCTGGCTCAACGATGGGTTGATCGCCGTACTGAACGTTTATCAGAAGGGTAATATTTTTTTGTTCGGGCCGTTGGCCATCGGCCCCGGGCAGACACTTCCCGACGGCACGGGGTCCATCGGGTTCGTGCTGGCCATGCAGGTGCTTCCCGCCGTCATCTTTTATTCAGCGGTGGTGGCGGGTCTGTATTATCTGAAGATTATGCCCGCCCTTGTTCGAGGGTTTGCCTGGTTGTTTTACCGGCTGATGCGCATCTCCGGCGCCGAGGCGCTTGCGGCCTCAGCCAATATTTTTGTCGGCATTGAATCCGGCCTGACCATCCGGCCCTACCTGGCGGCGATGACGCTGTCGGAGTTGTTGACCCTGTTGACCTGCATGATGGCGACGGTCGCCAGCACGGTGATGGCTATTTACGTGATCGCCCTGCAGGGGGTCTTCCCGGAAATTGCGGGACATCTGGTTTCGGCGTCGATTATTTCCATACCCTGCGCCATTCTGATCAGTAAACTCACCCTGCCGGAAGACGGGCAACCGCAAAGCCTGAGCGATCTGCCGGTAGCCGCCGGGGAAACAGGTTCCGGAAATGATAAAACGCGGACTCCGTCCAACCTGATGGTGGCCTTGATCGAGGGCGGTATGCAGGGGCTGAAAATGGCGGTGGGGATCGCTACATTATTAATTGTTTTTCTGGGGCTGGAGGCGGTGGTGGATCTAGCGTTGGGGGTCCTGCCGCAGATGGGCGGAACGCCGCTTTCTCTCAACCGGATTCTGAGCTGGCTGGCGTGGCCGTTTACGGTGTTCATGGGGTTGCGGCCGGAGGAATGGCAGACGGCATCACAGATTCTCGGTGCGCGGTTCGTCGAAACGGAGGTGGCCGCTTATTTTTATCTGGCCGAGGTTCAGGGAGCGACTCCACCCGCTTTGACTCCCCGCTCGCTGACCGTGTTGACCTATGCTTTATGTGGTTTTGTCCATGTGGCGAGTATGGGGATTTTCGTCGGAGGGTTGGCGGCGCTGATTCCTTCCCGCATTCAGGATGTGTCGCGGTTGGGCCTGCGGGCGTTGTGGACGGCGTTTCTGGCCACGGTGCTGACCGGTTGCATCGCCGGGGTGCTGGCCTGATCAGGATGGGGGGGCGGGAAACAGGGCCGACCACAAATGCCAGATAAACGAGATGCCGATGATCAGCACCGCGATCAGCGCCACGATAATGGAATAGCCTTCCTTTTTTCGCTTTTCTTCAGAAAGCTCGTCTTCCTCCGGTCTGCTCATGGAGCCTCTCAGGGATTCGGGTGGAATCGGATTCATTGCAACCATACAATAAAAATCGCCGCAAAGTCCAGCCGTCTTCACCCGGAGAATGTTTGCGGAGCCCCGTTTAACGGGCCCTGGCAAACTGTTCCAGGGAAACATCCTCGATCCGGTAATCCTTCAGGATTTGATCCAGATCGAAGCCGAGGGATTTCAGAACCGCCGGACCTTCGGCCACCACCTTCGTATCGAAGAGATTTAAAAACTTTTCTTTTTGTACATGTAAATGCCCAGGGTCGATATTGAAAACGTATTTGAACCCGTTGGCGTAGACATTTTAAAACCGCTCACCTCTTCTGGAGGATCTGGTGGTCAGTGTGGTGATGTACGGTTTTTCCTCGTTGGAGAGAAGAGAGCGGGCATTCGGGCTTAGCGATTGTTCAATGTTGAAATAGTCCAAAACCGTTTGCGCGACATCGATACTTTCCCCGAGGCGCGGGTCGACTCCGGTTTGCCCGTGGCACAGGAAATACAGCGGTACCCGGGCCACCTCTTCGTCGTTGTGAAACCCATAGGCGAATTTTCCCTTTGAAAATATTTTGCCGTGGTCGGCGGTGACAATCAGGCAGGTGTCCTTGTCCCAACCCTTTTGCTTGAATATCCGGATGAACCGGTCCAGGCTGGCAGCGCCTCTCGCTACAGAATGCCGGTAAGTATTTTCAAATACCTTGACCGCGGCGCGGTCCTCCTTGCCATAGGTGTAATCGGTTTTGCGCAGGATTTTGCTTTTGATTTTTTCGAGCCGGTTATGCGGGATGAAATGATCCGCTTCCATTTCCCACAGGTTTGGACTGCGATCTTTCGACGTCAAGGCATCTGGCGGCAGGTGGTTAATGACAAAAAAAGGCCGGGAGTCCGACCGCAGGTTTTCGATTTCTTCAATAAAGCTGTATTCCAGCGGATTGAGAAACGATTGCTCTTGCGTCTCCACCCGCCACCTGTTCAGGGCGGATTGGCGGTAGTCCCTGGAACGGCCCCGACCCTCCGCCGTGATCAGTTCGAAGACGTTGTAGTCGATGTTGAGAAACCGCGGCAACCAGGCCGTGGACCCGGTCAGGTAAGTGGAGCGCAAGCCGCTGTAGCGCTGGTTGCGGACATCGGGAATGCCGTTGTTGTGATAGGAGATCCAGCGGGTATTCACGTTCGCCTCCTGCAACCGGTGTAGCAGACCCGGTTCCGGAAGCATGTTCTCCGGGTCAATTCCCTAGCGGCCGCTGTAGAGCGTGTTGAAGTAGCCGAAGGTGTGGGTGTGGTTGGTGCGGATGTTGGTATACACCTTGGATTGAGCGGCCACGGTATCCATGCCCGGAGTTTTTTCGCCGGGAGTGTAGGTGCTGAGATAGCGAGTGCTCAGGCCGTCCAGAACGATAAGGATCAAATTGTTTTTCGATTTGAACATTCCGGAGACGCGTGAGACTTCTTTATATAAAGAAAAAAGCGCAAGGTAGCAGAAGCAAGCCAGAAAAAGGGCTTTTGCCAAGTGACCTATCCTCTGGGAATAGTTGTTGAGCCGGTAAATCCCATACGCCAGCGTCCAGCAAATCAAAAAAATGATTAGCGAGATAAGCAGAAAAGCTCCAAAGCGTGAAACCCCGGTGAAGCCCTCGCTGATTTGCGTCACTGTGTATTCGAATACCACGTTTTCATTCCAAGCGCTGATGATCAGGCCGAACAGAAATTGGCCGAATATGAGGATCGAAAAAATATGGATAAAACGCCGGTGACCTGACTCTCCTGAGCGCAGGTGAAACGCCAGCAGAACCAGGGTCCAAACACAAGACAATACAAAACCGGAAGCCAGAAGAA
>JAPUGN010000037.1 GCA_027298165.1 Nitrospinota bacterium | reverse complement strand
GGTCTCGGCGGCCTGCCAGGCTTCCTGCCATTGCCGGGGTTTCAGTTTAGGAAGCTGATCCAACTCGGTCCAGGCGAAGCCACCCACATAACGGCGGCGACGCTTATCCCACCGCTTTTCATAGACCACATCGCAAATCGTATTGGGAAAGCGGCTGGAGGCCACCCGGTTGAGGGTCACCTTGGCGACCGCCCGCCGGCCTTTCGCCGATTCGCCGCGCGCTTCATAATAGATATTGCGTGCCAGGCAGGTCAGATCGTTATCGACCCCCTGGCCCTCCACCGCATGATAAATCAACGCCGCCAGGGTAACAAACACCAGGCCCAGCCCACCGACAAAAAACCAGGTGCCACGGTCGCCCAGCGTCCAGAAGATCCGCAATCTCATCAGTAGGATGGACCCGAAAAAGCGCATCCGCCGCCACCGGTTGGAGATCGCGGACCCCGGTCTCCACGCGGTCAATTTTTGAAGCCAATAGAATCGCATTCACTTAAGTATATGATAAATAAATGATCTTCTTGCAACATAAATCGCGACGGAAATCGGCCCTGAGTCAATCGATTTGAAAAATCGCTCTCTGGAACCAATAAAGATGCGGTGCCCCTTGGCGGGTTCATGGATCATTCTTGCGTCGACCGAATCCAAACCCGCTAATGCACGCGCTTTACAGGCACTTCGTTTTTTGCCACAATGTGCCTCCATTCAAACGGGGAGGACACACGCAGACTATGGAACGCTGGTACATGTTGTCATTGGTGGGGAAAGATCGGCCGGGCCTGGTCGCCCAGGTCAGTGCTGCCTTGTGCAAGGCCGGGTGCAATCTCGGAGACTCCTCGATGGCGCGGCTTGGGGCCAATTTCACTATCATGGTCATGGTGCAATGGGACGGCTCCGTGGAGCAACTGGAAACCCTCGTCCAGCCCATCAGCCAATCCCTTTCCCTCACCCCGCATATCGACGAACTGGCGGGCGGCATGGAACACCATGTGGAACCGGACGTGCGAATCAGTGTGTACGCGGGCGACCGGCTCGGTATCGTGGAAGACGTCACCACCGCGCTGGCGGATGCGGGATTGAACATTCTGCATCTCGATTCCAACACGGATCAGGACAAGAGCTCCGAAAACAAAACCTATTACCTGCACATCGAGGGCACCGTTTCCCGGGGACTGGACCCGCTCTACGCGGCGCTCGACCGGTTGACCTCTGAAAAAAAAATGAACGCTCAACTGATTCCCATCAACCCGCAGTTCCAGTAACCGCCCGGCTTCAACCGAACAAATACTGAATGGATTTGCGGCTCACCCGGCTATAGTGGCCGCTTTTCGAGCAACGTACCAGGAAATAACAATCCTCCGATTTCACATCGCACAAAAACTCCATACTGAATTGGTCGTCGCCGCATTCCGGACACTGGCTCTTGTGAACCTCCTCTTGAATCTTCGGCCACAAATCCTCCATCGTCCGGGTATCGCTGGTGACAACAAAGCGGTAGCCGCAATGACCGCAGAGGGCATGAACGTCGCAGGGAGCATGGGGCAGTTCGCAACTGAGATTGGCCTCAAAACGGGAGTTCAGACATATGGGACAGGGAATCTTATCTATGATGGCTTCAATGCTTTCCAGGGTATTCATCGTCCTTTCCTCCAAAATGAATTCGTATAGTACAAAGTCGAAGGCGCTGGAGATTCCCTACATTTTTGTTTCGATTAAAAATTCCTTTGTTACAATAAAAAAGATGGAATGATCTGAAATTTAACCCCTCGCTTCCAGATATGGCTGAAAAAAAACCCATCCCCATCGCCGAAATCATCACCGGCCTCATTATCGTCATTATCCTGATGGTGGTGGCCCTTCCCCGATTCATCCATTGGGCCGAGGGATCGATTATTGATAATGAGGCCTCCAAACTTTTTTATGATCTGGGAACGGCCCAAAACACCGCCATTCAAAACATTCACAAGGTGTGGATCGTATTCCAGGGAACCTCCGAATATATGATCTTTGAAGACATCAACGGCAATGGCGCCCGAGATGGCGGAGAACCGGTCCGAAAAACCAAACTGGACCCCGGCGTTCAGTTCGGGATCAATCTGGACCCTCCGATCCAGAATGTGTGGGGAACCGCGACCATTGCCCAGCCGATTGATTTTATCGGGGGGAAAAAAAAGTTCTACTTTATGCCCAGCGGCGCAGCCAGCAGTACCGGCGCCGTTTATCTGATCGCCCTGACGGATGTGGGCAACAGCGATGCCGATATCCGGGCAGTGAAGGTCATAGGCGCCAACGGCGAAATCTCGGTGGTGAGATTCTCCCCCGGCGACTCCCCCCCCTGGAAATAACCCCCGCGGACTGTTCAATTTTGAGGACAGTCAGACCGAATCCGGGGAAATTTACTCTCCCCATAGGTAGTGTCGATAACTCTTTATCAATAAACCGGTTATCTATAGTTCGGGCTCCTCCCGCCAGTTTACTTCTATAAAATTAAAAAAAACGACAATTTTTGTAACTTTATTGATCAATTTTGTCATTCTTATGGGGTATAGGATCAGGGGCCCTACCGTTCCAGAATTTATATCGCCTTCTTATACTTTTAAAAATCAAAGGGTTAATGAATCGTCTTTAATTTACATCGATGAACCCCGGGGTTGGCTTGAATTTTGCTTCTTTTAATATGTTTGAGTTTCCTAAAATTTATGAGCAGGACTCGCATTCGGCTTTATACTAAAAGCTAACAGCTTGAACTATAAAATTTAACGATTTCCAGCTCTTACAACTTATTCAGATGAAGAAAACCATGAAATCAAAAATCAATAATGCATCGGGGTTTACCCTGATCGAATTGCTCATTGCCGCGATGATCATTACCGGGGGCATGGTCACCATGGCTTCTTTTTTGGGAACCTTGGTGACCACAAATGCGACCAATGAACGCAAAACCATGGCCACGGTCCTCGCCCAGCAAAAAATCGAGGATTTGCGCAATGACGCGTTAAAAATCGACTTGACCGCGGCCAATAACGGCACGGATACCACGACAACCGACGCCGGCCCCTTTACACGAACCTGGACCATTGACGCTTCCAGCAATCCCAATCAAATTACGGTGTTAGTCGATTGGGAAGGACGAGGGAACAGCCAGGTTACCATGGTAACCCTGATCAATAATTGAACCGTTGAGGTCCTTGATGAACGACAGCCCGATGAAAAACGAAAAGGGATTTACCCTGATCGAGTTACTGATTGCGATGGGGATAAGCGTTATCCTTCTGGGTGCCGCGATGTATACCTATACCAAGCAGGACCAGGTATTGCGCAGTGAGAACAAAAACCTCAAGGCGAGGGACTATGCCCGGTTTGCGATGACCGAATTGGACGAAAATCTCCGTATGGCCGGCTTCGGGTTTCCTCCCGGTAATTCTGCATCAGGCCGGCTGGCCCTGGGAGTTTCCAACGCCGACGCCACAACCATTACCTTCATGGCCAACACGGATAATTTCACCGTCTATGCCGCCGACTTAAACAATGATCCCACTTCCAACGCCGTGGAGGTCCCCGATACATCCCCATTCTCTGTCGGCGACAATGTGGTTTTTTTCAATGCAGAAGATCCAGAGGATGTCAATTTTGGAGCACTCACTGGGGTAATACCGGGACCCAGCATTATAGGCTTTCCAAACGCGAACGGCTTCACCTTCGACCCCATAGACGACAATGTGGCCGTGGTGATCAGCAAGTACCATACCCTCACTTACACCTATAACGCGGGCAACCAGATTATCACCCTTACCGACGATGGCGGCACCGGCCCCACCGGGGACGACACAACGGTCACGGTGGCCAGCCAGGTCTCCAGCCTGACGTTCAGTTATTTTGACGCGGACGGGGCCCCACTCACCACGCTTCCGCTGGTTGCAGCCGATCTGGGCGCGGTGCGCCGGGTGCAGATTACGGTCATAATCGTCGACCCGGATGATGCCACGGTAACAGCAACATTAATCACTGACGTAACTATGAGGAATATGGGGATATGAATAATTATCTAAAAAATAATCGAACCCAGGGTATGAACTTGAAGAGGTGGATGGAGTCCCGGTCGTTGGCCAACGAATCCGGCGTGGCACTGATCGTGGCGCTGATGCTCATGCTGGTCATCGTCACCATGGTGCCCGCGGCCATGCAACTGACTTCCAGCGAATTCGACCGGACCGCAACCTTCCAGCAAGACCGGGAAGCGCTGGCGATGGCCGAGGCGGGTCTGGAACATGCCAAAACCATGGTCCAATACAACCCCATCAGCGATATTCTCGACGGACCGGACGACAGTTATACAGCCACCGCGGACAACGGCACCTTCACCACCGGCGGATCCTGGCCCACGATCGCCTCAAGTACCGCAGTGACAGCCACCAGCCCAATCGACGGCGCCGTTCATAATTACACCCAAGTGGCCTTTAACGGCGGTAATTACAAAATCCGGATATGGGACAACGACGACTCGGCGTTGTGCCCGGCCGCCTGTACGGCGGGAAATACCGATCCCTACCTGAATACCAATTATGAAGCCTGGGTGGACCGGGACGGACTGGTCGAGATCGAAGCCATCGGCACCACCGCCGACGAAACCCAAGTCACCCTGCACGCCCGGACTAAACGCAGAATTCTGCCCGCGTACGGTATTGCCGCATCGGTGACCCTGCTGGGCCCAGTGGCGGCCGTCAAGCTCACCAGTGCCACCTTTGACGTCGCGGGCGCGGACGGCGCCGGCGGCAGTGGTTATGATATCAACGGCAACTCGGACACGGAATGCACCGGGGTCAGCGGCATCGCGCTGGAAACCTCCGGGTCGACTACCGTTGCGACCAACGCGGCCCAATGGGCTGCCTGTACCGATACCATCTGCAAGTGGTTCACCGTACCCGGTAGCGCCGGCGCCACCGGCACCTCCGGCAGTACTCCGGACATAATTGAGGGTTCAACCTCGTTTACCGCCGCCGATGCGGAGGCCTTGTATGACGATCTGGAACCCGCCACCAAGGCCGACTACATCAATACCGGATCCGCTTCTTATACCTTATCCGGCGGCACCTATGGCAGTATCACCGACCCGGTCACCATGTACTTTGACGGTGAACTGCAGGTCAGCGGCAACGTCGTCGGTTACGGAATCCTGGTCGTGGATGGGGACTTAAAATTGACCGGTACCCTGGATTGGAACGGCATCATTCTGATTGGCACCTGCACCACCTGCACCTGCCCCACCTGTCCGGGCGGCCTGACCGGTAACGGTGGCATTACCACTGCCGGAGCGGTGCTGATCGGAAACAGCACAGTGGCTGCCTCGACTTCGGACTTCACCGGCACCGCCGAACTCAATTACAGTTGCCAGGGCATCGCCATCGCCAACGGCGCTTTCAGTAACACCTTCGCGTCGGTGACCTGGCGCCACGTCGATTAACTTCCCCGATACACGAACAACCCCGGCCACGGGAGTGGGGCGCTGCTTTAAAGAGGGCGCTTCCCCGCGGACCGGCAAGGTTTTTCCCTCCTCCAAAACTTCTATCACACCATCAGGAAAATTCACCACAGAGTACACAGAGATCACAGAGAAAACCTGACACAAGAAGAAAAGGTTTTATCGCCCCTTGTAAAAGGGGGCTAGGGGGATTCCTCCTTTATATCACCCTGAGTCCTTCGACAAGGTCAGGACAGGCTCTGTCGAAGGGAGACAACTGCCAACTGAGGTTTTACAATTACCGGGGGAGGTACTCCGCTTATGAGTCGGCCAGCGTGACGCTTGCTCGGCGCAGGGCTAATACCGCCGGGACCTTTGGCGCGATGGTAAAGTTGTCATCGCATGCCAAAATAAAAAATTACCCGCGGAGGTACTCCGCAACGGAAGGCCATAGTGGATTATTTCGGAGTCCTTGCCGGGGGAATGAAGGCATCGGGATCATCGGGCGGGGGTTCCTCGGGGCCGATATCCTTTTTCAATTGCTCGATGAGGTCTTTCTGGATGGGAATCTCCCCCTCAATGGTTTTCCTGATCGTTTGAACCTTTTCCATAAAGGGAGGGTCGGCAATTATTAATTGGGTGTCTTTCACGGAACTCCTCTTCAGGAATTTTTTGACCGCTTTGAGCGAGGGTATATCCGAGCCGCCGATCCTCTTGATCACGCCTTTTTTCAGCGAGGCAAATTTTCTATGGGAAGCGAGGTAATATTTTCCGTTGACTCTCGTAGGCTCGATATGTTTGACCAGCTTGACATTGCCAGCCCAGGCCTTAACCATATCGTCTCTAACTTTCTTGAGGAGAGCGACCTGCTCTTCGTTGTATTTGGATTTTTGAGGAGGTTTAGGGGCCTGTTCGCCACCCCCGGCAACGGGAGGAGGTTCTTCCCCGACCGTGGCCTCTTCACCGGAGCCCGCATCGGAACCCGCGGGTGGGCTGGATTTTCTCTGGGAAGGGTCCACCACTCCCTTGAATTTTTCGAGTTGCATACGATACTTCAGCGGAATATTGGATTTGTCATCGGTGAAGTGAGTTTTCCCCTGATCGTCCTTCCACTTGTAAATCGCGGCCGATAAGGGAGTCTGGCACAGCCACAACACCGCCAAAATCAAGGCGGTGACGCGGCAGGAAAATTGAATCGATGGTCGCACCGTAGTTCTCCCTGAATCCATGAAAAATTGACCTGAGGCGGAAAACGGTGGGGAGCCTCAAGTCTGTAATATTTACACTTAATTACAATTACTCAATATACCATGCGCCGGGGCTGAGTTCAATAATAAGGCAGGCTCCGGCTATCTTCGAACTTATTGAAATTACTAAAGTTATGCGAGGTCTGCTATAATCGGGGACGGTTCTTAACCCACCTGAGGTTTGCCTGCGATGGTCCCGTTCTCCACCCAATCCAGCGCCCCGCGCGAAGGCCTGAAGTGGGTCAAAATCAAGCGCTTTCTGACCCTGCCCTGGTCACCGGCCCGTCTCAAGACCTACCGTGCCGTCCAGCGCTTCGAAGACGTGCCTATCGACGCCTTGCTTGCGGAGGGCATTCGAGGGGTTCTGCTGGACGCTGACGGAACGCTGGGGCCGCACCACACCCGCGTGTTCTCCGAGTCGGTGCGCGCCACTGTCCACCACCGGGCGCAAATCGGCCTTCGGGTAGCAATCTATACCAACGCGTGGGTGGACCTGTTCGACGCGTTTTAATGGGTCTGCGTGTTCACCGACGT
>JAPUGN010000036.1 GCA_027298165.1 Nitrospinota bacterium | reverse complement strand
GCGCCGACTTCAACAAGGACGGATTGAAAGACCTCGCAGTTTTACTCTACGCTTCCTCCACCCTCCAGATCTTCATGCGAAAAATCGACATCGGCCGGATTGAGTCCTGATCCGCCTGGAAAAACCTGCCCTAAGCTTGTCAAAGGACTCAAGGGGACAGCCCTAGTGCCGGTAATTTTAATTGCCGGTGAGGCGGGGGACTTTGTAGGCGGGCAGACGGTTGTAGAGGATCATTTTGGTTTCGGTGTCGAGGCGGCCATGGTCCTTGAGATTGTAATAGCGCTGAAACTTCGCCACGGCGTCGGCAGTGCGCCGGCCGTACCGGGACGCGGGTTGTTCCTTATAATAACCGAGCCGGTTCAACTGAATCTGCAGCCACTCGGCGTACTTTCCCTTATATCCGGTTTGCATGTCGCCCGGCAAACCTTCAAAATTGTTCCACAGCACCCAGGCCTTGTGCGTCCATAGCGCATCGAACAGCGGCAACGGAATTTCAAGAGTGGTATTGGATTGAAAGACGCCGACATTCCCCTTGAGTCCCACCAGCGCCAGGTAACGCGATCCCCTGCCGTCGGGCAGTTCGAGTTCCACCAGCGCGGGATAGTTGAGCGTGGTCAGCCGGTTGAGGTTGCCGTTCGATTCGTACACGGAAAGGCCGTAATCGGTTTTCAAAATTTCCCGGGCCCGGGGATTCAAGGTCACCGTTTCTTTGCGGAAAGCGCCCCAACGTTTGAGAACCGAGCGCGCAGCTTCGATTTTACTTTCGCCGGCGGTCAGGGTCGCCAGTACCTCAAGCAACGCCGCCTCAGTGGCAACGCTCACCGCCGGTTCGGAACCCTCCGACAGGGATTCGGTCCCTGCGGCTCCTTGGTCCGTCGCCGGCTGTTGGGCCGTGTTGCTTGTCGAAGCGAGAGTTCGGGTTTTGGGCGGCGGCTGGGCCACCAATCTGCCCGGCTGGGACAGGTCCATGGGCATCTGCTCGATCCTCTGGGTGAGGGTGTTGCCCTGCACCACCGGATCGGGCCAGAAAAACTGCGTCTTGAAATAAATGATGATTGCGGTCAGGCCGACGACCACCATCAACCCGCCGATAATCTTCCACAGCCAACCGTGGTTTAAGAGTTGCGGCTGGAGGGCGCCCCGTTCCTTCTCAGCATCGCGGATGATGCGGCGATCGATCTTCTTCACGCCCTGTAGATGCGCTTCCGCCAAGGCCTGGTCAGCCAACCGGTTGATCAGACGGGGTATCCCGCCGGACACCCGGAACACCGCATCGGCGGCGGACCGGCTGAAAGCAACCTTGCCTTTACCACCCGCCACGTTCAGGCGGTGTTGGATATAGCCGTGTGTTTCTTCCAGGTTCATTGGAGACAGTTACCACTGGGCGCTGATGCGTTGCAACAGCTGTCGCATCGGTGCCCGGCCGAGGGTTTTGTCCAACTCCGGCTGGCCGATCAGCACGATCTGCAACAGTTTGTCCGTATCGGTTTCCAGGTTGGACAAAATGCGCAACTCCTCGAGCATTTCCGGCGCAAGTTCCTGCGCCTCGTCGACCACGAGGGCGACCCCGCGCCCTTCATTTTTCTTTTCGATGAGGAACTGACTGAGATCATGCAATAGTTCATTTTTGTTCTGGCTCTGTGACGGCAGGCCGAACTCGGCGTTGATGCACTGCATCAGCTCCACCACGCCGGTACAGGGATGAAACAGGTAGGCGAAATCGATCCCCGAATTCAGCTCCTTTAAGAAATTGCGGCAGAAGGTGGTCTTACCGGTCCCCACTCCACCGATGATTTTCACGATCCCCCGGTTCTCCTGCAGAGCGAGGATCAACTGGGCCAGCACCTCTTTGTGCCGGGAGCTCAGATAAAAATAATTCGGGTCGGGAATGAGTTCGAAGGGTTTCTCTTTCAGTCCGAAAAATTTCAGGTAACAGCGCGCCTGCTTGCGCTTAGCGATCATCCCCTCGACATCGCCATAGGCGCGAGGCGAGGGCGGAGCCGGGGTGGACTCGGGTTCCGGCGCTTCTGGGACACCTTTCAACTGGGCGTTGTATTGCGCACGCAGGCCCTCATCCGCCAGCAGGTCGTAAGCCCGCTGGACCTGCTCAATCTGCTCGATCAGCGAGCCCTGCAGGGTGCCTGGCTTGGGACGCTCCTCGGGATGGTCGAAATAACGAATCCAGCCCAGATACGATTCCTTGACCTCACGGGGTGAGGCCGTCGGGGAAATGCCCAGAGCTTTGTAATGATCGGTTTGTTTGATGGTGGACACAGGACATTCTCCTGAGGGTTACAGGAATTGGACCATCGGCGGGTTTTAGCCGCGGTTCCACTATACCCAGAACGGCGGCGGATTGTAAACAAAAATAACGAAATAAACCCTTAAAAAACAATAGTATAATGTCGTCCAAGAGATCTTTTCGTAAGGCAAAATTTGAGCACACCCTCCCCTTGAGGAAGAAGCCCCTCAGCCCCTTTTACAAGGGGGAGCTTTTAACCTCCCCTGCATCCCCTCCTTGGTAAGGAGGGGAATGGGCCACGTCGAAGGGGGCTGCAAAAATTCAGCGGCTTTTTTTGGGTTTGTCGGAACGGGGAATGGCGGGCAGGTCGTTGTAGCTCAATTCGTATCCGGGATAGGCGTATTGGAACAGGAGTTCGATCACCTGGCGGATGGCGGCGACGTGATATTTGCGCTCCGGAGCGCCATCGAAGTGCGGGTCGTCCTCCTCGATAGAGATGGTTCCCGGGTTGACGTAGTTCAGGTAAAACGCGCCAAGCGGACGGAACTTTTCCAGAGGCTCGTCTTCCGGGCAGGAGTTGACGATAATCATGTGGATATCCTGCCCCGGCGTCGAAAACACCTCGAACAGGCCGCCCTCCTTGACGGTGTGGCGGTGGCAATAGTCCAGAATTCTGTGCGCGTCCTGGACCGATACTTCCTTGTATACCTTATGCATGCGGTCCCAATATCTGTTGGTGTTCCCTTGATTATGGATTTTGGAGGCCCGGTTTGCAAACAAATAAAATAATGATATGTTAAAGAAAAGACCCATTTACGACCTTGGATTCAGGTAACGTTATGAACGATAGACTGGAAATGCTCCTGGAGAAATTTTGGACGCTGGAACGCGAGCTGGCGATGGAGCTTCAGAAACAGCAGGAGGAGTTTTTTTATCAGATCCACAAGAAAAAAGTCCGGTTTCAGCGGGAAATCAAGCTGCAACACAAGCGGTTGATCATTCCAGCGCTTCGATATATCCGCAAAGCCCGGTTGACGGCCATTGTCACCGCACCGGTCATCTGGTCCTGCCTGCTTTCGGTCCTGCTCATGGATTTGATGATGACGATTTACCAGGCCGTCTGTTTCCCTGTGTACGGCATCCCCAAAGTGCGCCGGGGCAATTTTATCGTACTCGACCGACACAACTTGAGCTATTTGAATATCATCGAGAAGATGAACTGCGTGTATTGCGGATACTTCAACGGCGTGGTGGCCTATGCGCGGGAAATCGGGGCGCGCACCGAACAGCACTGGTGCCCGATCAAGCACGCCCGGCGGGTGGGGGATATCCACAGCCGTTACAAAAATTTTTTCGATTATGGCGACGGGAAACGGTACCGTCAAGAAATCGAAACCGTGCGCCGCGAGTTCGAAGACCTCAAACAGTGAAATTCATTCAAACACCATCCGGAGTCAAATGATGAGATCCAACCCCCTGTCAAAAATTATCGGAACCGCTGTGGCGGTGCTCCTGTTCATTGTCGGCCTGGCTTCCGGAGTGGCGGCGGATCCCGGCGGCCAGAAGGCCAGGGACATCCGCAAACTGCTGGAGGTTTCGGGAATTTACGATCAATTGGACCTCATGAAGAACAACCTGCTGAACCAGTACTCGATGGGATTCTCCCGAGCCTATCCCGAATTGCCCGACGCCTTCTGGGAGGAGTACTATCAACTGATCGGACAACAGGACATTGACACCCTGGTGGACAAAATGATTCCGGTTTACGATAAAAACATGTCGCACGAGGTGGTGCGCGAACTCATAAAAATGTTTCAAACTCCGTTCTGGGAGGAATGGAAGGCGAAGATGCCCGCCATCAGCCGGGAAGCGGGGCAAATCGGCAGTGTTTGGGGGCAGGAACTGCTCCAGTCCGAGGCCTTCAGCAAAAACCTCGAGGGGCTGATCAAGCAACACGACCACGAGGGCCTGAACCCATAAAAACCGGCACATTGCCAGGCGCGACGCTCCAGCACTCCCCCAACTTTCGCCTTGCGGGCCTCACTCTTCCACTCAATTAATTTCCGGTACGACCGGCATTCATTTTATAATATGCAGCGGAATTAAAACCTGACAGAGCCTTGCCGATGTTTGATGACCTCAAAAATATCTTCGAAATCCCCATCCCCGAGAAGGATCAGAAAAAGGTGGCCCAGTTGATTCAATTTATCGGGCAGATGTCTCTAAAGGGCGGCGGCAAAGTCCCGCTCCTGCACATTTTGAATATTGCGGGTTTCGATAAAAAAGAAGGCATACGCATTCAGAAGATCCGCGGCGACCTCATCCTGAAAAGCGAGAAGGGAAAACTGGAGGGGCTGTTTCTCAATACCGGGAAAAAACTGCGGGAGAAGATTCCCAACGTGCCCCTGTTCACGCCGGAGATCATCGGCGAGAAAAAAATCGGCGGCCATTTCAAAGTTTCCAAAAACCAGCTCGACCTCACAAAAATCCAGGGCCTGACCGTCAGCAAAACCATCGGTGACGATTTGTTTGACATCAAGTTCAAAGTCCAGAAAGTCGTCCTCACCCCGAAGACGGTTGCGGTGATTTAATATCCACCCATTCTCCCTTTTAATCCTATCTCCTCTGCCTGCGCGGCGTCCTCTGCGCTGAATCTAGTCATACTGGGACAGTATTACTGGGGAGCAGCCGCGATGGTTGACACCTGTCGCCGTTCTCTGTTAAAACCTGTCTTATGAACTTTCAGGATGTGATTTTGAAGCTGCAGAAGTACTGGGGCTCGCGCGACTGCGTCATCCACCAGCCGTACGATATCGAATCGGGAGCGGGCACCTTCAACCCAGCAACCTTCTTCCGCGTGCTGGGGCCGGAACCTTACCGCGCGGCCTATGTCGAGCCATCGCGGCGGCCCACCGACGGGCGGTACGGCCAGAACCCCAACCGTCTCCAGCATTACTACCAGTATCAGGTGATCCTCAAACCTTCGCCGGAGGACGTGCAGGAGCAGTACCTCGCCAGTCTCAAGGCGTTGGGCATCGATCTTCTCAAGCACGACATCCGTTTCGTGGAGGACGATTGGGAGTCGCCCACTCTCGGCGCGTGGGGCCTCGGCTGGGAGGTGTGGCTGGACGGCATGGAGATCACCCAGTTCACCTACTTCCAGCAGGTGGGGAGCATCGACCTCGATCCGGTGTCGGTGGAGCTGACCTACGGGCTGGAGCGCATCACCATGTACCTGCAGAACGTCGACAACGTGTACGACCTGCAATGGAACGATACCGTGAAATATGGCCACGTGCATCTGGAAACCGAGAAGCAGTTCTCGAAGTACAACTTCGAGGCCTCGGACAAGGACCGCTTGTTCCAGTGGTTCGACATGTACGAGGCCGAAGCCACGGCTCTGCTGGAGCAGGACCTGGTTCTCCCCGCCTACGACTACACCCTGAAATGTTCGCACGCCTTCAACCTGCTCGACGCGCGCGGGGCGATCAGCGTCACCGAACGCACCGGCTTCATTGGCCGGGTGCGCAAACTGGCGCGGCGGTGCGCCGAAGGTTACGTCCGCCAGCGCGAAGAACTCGGCCATCCTCTATTGGCGTAAACTCAGCGCACCAAAAAACCGGATGCGGCGTTGGCCGTACCCGGTTAATTATAAATATATGGTGTGCTTAGACGAAAAAAGTTCGAACCAAAATCAGCAAGCATCGCACGGCGTGAGCAAACCCGCCCTCCGCGCCAGCGTGACGCTGGACCCAAATTTTTCGATGGCGCTCAACGATCATCGTTCGCAGGCACCCGTCAGCCAGTACCCTCCCCTGGAAAGGGGCGCGGAGGAGTGGTGCCGAAGAGAGGACTCGAACCTCCACAGGGTTGCCCCCACATGGTCCTGAACCATGCGTGTCTACCAATTCCACCACTTCGGCGTTAAAATGTTACAACTGTGACGCGTAAAATATCATACCCGTCTTGCAATGGAAAATTTTTTATTTTAACGAACCTGCTTTGAATCCCTTCCCAACGAGTCACATTCACCCTCGCTGAAAATCGCCTTAAATCCTCAATTTATTTAACCGAAATGGGTGATTAATGCTTGCTTTCAGAACTCCGCTGTTCCATAATCGCCGTTGATTGGGACCCGTGCATAGTCGGGTTCCGGGACTTTTTTATCGGGGGAAAAGATGAGTCAACACCATACACCTGCCAACAACCGCTCCTTACCTGAACCGGTATTCCTGGTATCGCATTCCTTACAGGAAGCGGTGTGCAAAGAAATTTACGAATACCTG
>JAPUGN010000035.1 GCA_027298165.1 Nitrospinota bacterium | reverse complement strand
TCGATGGTTTTTTCAGGGTCGATGCTGCCGTAAGTATCGTCCCCGATAATGGCCATGGGTGCGGCGCCGCAGTTTCCCAGGCAGGAAGCAAACTCCAGGGTGAACAGCTTGGTTTCATCCGTTTCTCCCTGTACGATGTGGTATTTTTCTTTCAATTTCTCGGCAATGATGGGCGCTCCTTTTACAAAACAGGCGGTGCCATAACATAGTCTGTATATATATTTCCCCGGCTCGGTCATCCGGTACTGGTGATAAAAGGAGATCACCCCATAAATTTCCGCACGGGTGATTTTTAATTCCTGCATAACGAGTTCGACCACTTCCTCGGGAAGATATCGAAATTTATTCTGGATTTTGCTCAACATGGGAAGCAGAAACTGCCGCGACCGGCTCGGGAAACTGTCCAGAATCCTGGAAACCGTTTCCATACAAATCATTTTTTCTTCCGGTGCAGTTTCGGTTGCGGCTTCTTCCGGAGTGGATTCCGGTGTGCTTTCGTTCTCTGGGTTATCCATTGAAATGTTCCAAAGTTATAATGTGTCGGGTATCGAGAGTTTGCTGAGACACCCAATTTTACAAGGATATCCGAGTTGTAACTATACCAAATCCAAAACGAAATCCGAAGTATATAGGGGGATTCCGGGGACTGTCAACTTAAAAAAAAGGATAGGAACCTCCCCATAAGCGGTTGCCGCAAGCCTCACTCAGGGAGACGTAACTATAAATGATTGAAGGGGTTCCAGCAGGGAGAGAATAATGTGGGAAAGCGTCACACCCCGCCAAAACCGGGTTTTCGGAAACCTGTGGCGACCCGTTCCGAAACAATGAGAGGTTGAAATAAAACCGGGGCCGGAAGCCGGGAATTCAGTCTTCCAGAATTGGTACCGGGATGGCGGGATCCGATGGCGTGGCCACGGGTACGGGCGAAGGACTTCCGATCCGCGCCTGCCGCAACTTTAAGCGGGCTCCCGAGTAACCGGGATCGAGCCTGAGGGCTTTTTCATACGACTCAATAGCGAGCGGCATGCGGTCCAATCCCTGATACGCCCTTCCCCGGGCATAATGGGCTTCCGGGTGGTTCGGGTTGCGGTTAATAGCCCGGTGCAAAACTTCCAGGGCTTCGTAAAACCGTTTTTCCTCGATCAGCGACCAGGCCAGGCTGAGATGGATGCGCTCCCCCTTGTGCTTTATTTTCAAGGAGGACTGAAAAATCTGGATGGCCTCGCGACGTCGCCCCATCAATTCCAACAGCAGGCCGAGCCGGTAACGCGCTTTCAGATAATTGGGTTGCAGTTTGATGGCCTTGACATAAGCATTGAGGGCCGTTTCATGTCGCCCGACGGTGGTGTTGACCTTTCCCAGCTCGTAATAAATGTGGGCGCTTTGGGGTGCCAGTTGCAGAATCCTGTGGTAGGCCCCGATAGCATCCTCGTAGCGCTTCAGTTTCATGTAAATCGTTCCCAGGTGGAGCCAGATCTTCTGGTTGTTCGGGTCTGCCTCCAAAGCATTTTTATAGGGGGCGATGGCTTCTTCGTGTTTGCCGAGCCGCAGGTAATTTTCTGCCATCAGCAGATACAACTGGGTATTTTTGCTGTCGCGCTTGATGATTTTTTTCAGGTACCGCAGGGCCTCGTCCGGCTGGTTCAACTGGGTGTAGGCGATGCCCAGGCCGAGCTCCGCTTCGCCCAGGTCGGGATCGAGCTTCAGCGCCTTGAGGTAAGGCACCGTGGCCTTCCGGTAGCGCTGCAATTTGAGGTTGGCCTCCCCGAGGTAAAAATAGGCCTGAGCCATTTTGGGATTCAGCCGTATCGACTCATGGAGCGCCAGAATCGCTTTCCGAAAACTCTCCAGAAACAGGTGGGCCTTGCCCAGTTGAAACCAGAGATTCGCCGATTTGGGATTGTACTTTAAAACCTGGCGGAGTCCCTGAACCGCACCCTGAAAATTACGCGAATTCAGGTAAGCGATGGCCAGTTGCTCCCGGGCATCCCGGTTGAGCGGTTGGATTTTCAGCGCCGCTTTGAAGGCTTTCGAGGCTTGGTTGTATTGCTTCAGGCGGATATGGATGCGGCCCAGCCGGTAATAGGCGCGGAACTGTTTGGGGTTGATGCCGACCACCCGGCGGTACTCCCGTGCGGCCTGCTCAAAGTCGTTCAGTTTTTCAAACGATTGCGCCAGCTTGAAATGCGCGCGCTGATGATGGTCGTCGAGGCGGACCGCCTCCTGAAAATATTTACTGGCGGCGGCATAATCGTTTCGGGCGAGGTGCGTCTGCCCCAGATGAAAAAAAGCCTCGGCGCTTTTCGGACGAATCCGGACCAATTGCTCAAATCGCTTGAGCGCCTTGGGGTATTGTCCGAGGTTCAGATAAATTCGCCCGAGGTATTCCAGCGCAACGTCGTCATTCGGGTAGACTCGTAACGCGTCTTCCAGGAAGGGCAGGGCCTTGCGGGGTTTTCCCTGTTTGAAGTAAAGCCGTCCGATGCCTGAGTAGGCACGGTAAAAATTGGCGTCGAGATCCAACGTTTGCCGGTATTCCTCCTGTGCGCGCCGATACTTACTGGTTTTCTCAAAACTCCATCCCAGGGCGTACAGCCATGCCGGTTGCAGGGGACTCAAATTAAGCGCTTTTTCGTATTGAGCGATGGCGCGCTTGTGGCTCCCCTGCGCGGCATAGGTTTGCCCCAAGGCAAAATAGGGTTCGCTGAGGTTCGGGTTCAGCCGGATGGCTTCTTTCAAATGATCGACCGCCTCCAAATACCGCTGCATGATGCGGTAGGTGTTGCCCAATCCGTAATGGGCTTCCGGATAATTGGGGTCCAGTAGGATGGCCTCGAGATACGCCTTCGCCGCCGGATTGAAGCGCTTCAGAGACTTGCGGCTTTCGCCGATCTCGTAATGTGCCGCCGGGAACAGCGGCTCCAGTTTTAAAACTTCTTCGAACTCCTTGATCGCTTCTTCGTAGAGTCCCATCTGCCGGTACGCCCGTCCTAGTCCGTAATGCGCGATATGATCCTGGGGGTCGGTCTTGAGCGCGGCTTTGTATTCATCGATCCGCAGAAAATCAGCGTCGGCAGGCACCGGCAGGAACCCGAGCAGGATGATCAGAAGAGGGAGTGCAGCTTTAATTTTCATGGGTTACCGGGATAGAGGTTTATGGTTTCTTATCGACCCTATGGTGAGAAAAAACAAGCTCTGAAACTAAAAATTGCCGGCGAAAATAAATAATCTATTACCTTATATAAATATCATTAAACATTGAATATTAAATGATATATATGTTTAGCTGCGTGCCCGGTGGCTGAGCTGGTATTTTCGTACGGCGCGGGTGTGGTCCTTGTAGTTGGTGGAAAACTGATGACTGCCGTTCTTGCGGGAAACGAAATAGAGAAAAGCTGATTCTTCGGGGTTCATCGCGGCCTGAATAGATTCCAGTCCCGGACTGGCGATGGGGCCGGGGGGAAGCCCGAAATGCTTGTAGGTGTTATAGGGGGAATCGATCGACAGGTCCTTTTTGCGGATATTGCCGTCGAAGTCGGCCATGGCGTAAATGACGGTCGGATCTGTCTGCAAGCGCATCTTTTTGATCAGCCGGTTATGAAACACGGAGGAGATCAGTTTTCTTTCCTTTCCCAGTCCGGTTTCTTTTTCGATCAGCGAAGCCAGTGTAACGATTTCATGAAACGTGAACTGCATCGCCTCCACCTGTTGCACCCGTTCGGGTTGCAGGACGCGCTCTTTAAACGTATCCAGCAGGGTTTGAACGATCCTTCGCGCTCCTGCGGCCTTCGAGAACCGGTAGGTTTCCGGATACAAATAGCCTTCCAGACTGCCGGACGGGATGTGCATGGAATCCAGCAATTCCTGGTTACGCGTGGCTTCGATGAACGCCGCCTTTTCGGCCAGCCCTTTGGCCTCCAGCAGGTCCGCGATCTCGGTGATCCGGTACCCTTCCGGGATGGTGACCACATAGAGCACGGCCATGCCGCTAGTCAGGGCTTCCAGGATCTCGCGCGGGGGCATGGACGGGGAGAGCCGGTACTCTCCCGCCTGAATACGGTTCTGTTCACCCTGCAGGTAGGTGTACAGCATGAAGTTGCTGGGTTCCTTCAGCAATTCCTTGTCGGCGAGAAAATGGGCCACTTTCTTTAAGGTCATTCCCGGTTTGATCTCGACGACCTGCTCGTCCGGACTGGCGCTGGCGGGGGTGGTGGCGTACTGATACACAAAGGCCGCGAAGATGATGCCCGTCACCAGCATCACCGCCAGGATCACAATCACTCGGGATTTAAGACGGTGCCGCAAAGGTTTTTCCGATTTACCTGCCATAGGAATAGGAGATCAGAAAATCGCCGAAATTACCATAATTATTTGATAATATGCGCCATTTGCTCAAGAAAGGACTTATTCTCAGCGGGTGTTCCGATAGTGACCCGCAGGCAGTTTTTAAGGCGGGGATGACTGCCCAGATCACGGATCAGGGTGTCCTTGTCCATCAGGCGTTTATAGAGGGCCGCCGAATCCTGCTCCACCCGGAAGAGTACGAAGTTGGCGTCCGAGGGGTAAACGGTCAGTTGCCCGAATTTCGAAAGCGCGTCGATCATCCGGCTCCGCTCCGCCAGCAGGGTATCGATTTGTTGTTGCACCGGTGCAAAGTGGTTCAGCAGCCGGTCGGTCAAATTCTGGGACACCGTGTTGAGGTTGTAAGGAAGCCTGATTTTGTTGATCTGAGCGATAATGGCCGGATCGGCCACGGCGTAGCCTACGCGCAGGGCCGCCAGCCCGATTTTCGACATGCTTCGCAAAATGATCAGATTGTTGTGCCGGGGCAACTCGGACAAAAACGTTTTCCGGGCAAAATCGTGGTACGCCTCGTCCACCACCACGATGCCGGAGAAATTTTCGATCACCTTTTGTACCTCGGAGCCGGAGAAGCAATTACCCGTCGGATTGTTGGGATAACTCAGGAAAGCGATACGGGCGCCGCTGGCCTCCAGGCTTTCGAGAAACGGTTCGGCCTTAAAATCCCACTGGTCGTCTAGAGGATGGGTTAGCGATTTCAGACCCATGCCCTGCGCGATGATGGCGTACATAGCGAAGGTGGGATCGGGAAAACCGACCGTATCCCCAAGGTCGCAGAACACCTGCAGGAGAATCTGAATCAACTCGTCGGAACCGTTGCCGATGGCCAGGTTTTCCGGGATGACCCCCAGACGTTTGGATAGGGTTTGCTTGAGGAGCCGGCAGTCGGGATCGGGATAACGGTTCAGATCGCTGGTCTTGAAGACGTCCTCGAACAGTTTCAGTATTTCCGGGGGCGGCGGGAACGGGTTTTCGTTGGCGTGGAGTTTGATCTCGCAATCGATATTTTCCACGTGATAGGCCTTCAGCGATTGGACCCTGCCTTTGATCAGCTGCATTAAATCCAGGTTCGACATGGTCAGTTGGACCCCGATCCGAGGATTTTCTGGATTTCCGGGCAATCCGGCTGGTAGCGGCGGATACGGTTTTTTTCAGCATGGATGATCGCCAGGAGGGTATCGACCGATTCATCGACATTCACATTGATCACGACGTAATCGTATAGGTGGCTTTGGGCGATTTCTTTCTTACCCACCTCCAGCCGTTGTTTGATCTGGTCGTCCGATTCCGTGCCCCGGTGGGTCAACCGTTGTCTGAGTTCTTTCAGGGAAGGCGGAAGAATGAACACATACACCCCTTCGTATTTCAGAGCGCGCAGGGATTCCACACCCTGTATGTCCAGCTCAAACACCAGATCCTTGCCTTTCTGGAGCGTGTCTTCGATATTTTTCCGGGCGGTTCCGTAATAGTTGTCGTGGATTTTGGTCCATTCAAGAAACTCGTTGCGATCGGTCATTTCCAGAAACGCTTCCTTGGAGACGAAGTGATAATCGAATCCATCCTTTTCGTTTTCTCGCGGCTTGCGTGTGGTGTGCGACACAGAAAATTTGAGGTCGGGCAAACGCTGTGCCAGCGCCTGGCAGATGGTGGTTTTGCCCGCTCCGGACGGGGCGGAGATGATGATGGGTATTCCTTCTTGAGCCATGGTTCGTAGGGTTTGCTGGATTGGCCCGTTAGCGGGGCGATTATTCGATGTTCTGGATTTGTTCCCTGATCTTTTCCAGCAGGCTTTTGATCTCGATCACCTGCTGGGAAACCTGATAGTCCACCGATTTGGAACCGATCGTATTGGTCTCCCGGTTGATTTCCTGGGTGATGAATTCCAATTTGCGTCCCAGCGGCTCATCTTTTTGAAACAGGTCGTTGAATTGTTCCAGATGACTTCCCAGCCGGGTGATTTCCTCCGAGATATCGCATCGGTCGGCCAGTAATGCGGTTTCCTGCGCCAGCCGGGTTTCGTCAAGTTCGATGCCCTCGGTGAGAGTTTTAACTTTTTCCCGGAGACGGTTGCGGTACTCCTCCAGCACGGCAGGCTGGCGTTCCTGGATGCTCGCGGCGAGTTGCCGGATTCCCTGTAACCGTTCGGCGAGGTCGGCCTGCAGGTTTTTGCCTTCTTCCCGCCGCATTTCAATCAGGTCAGACACCGCTTGTTCCACTGTTTCCATAATCATGCTCTCGTGCGAAGTATCGAGAGTCAACGGTTCTGTTTTGATGATGTCCTTCAAATTCAGCAGGGCGTCGATTGGGATGTCGCCGCTCAGCCCCAGTTCATCTTTGATTTGTTTGAAGGCCTGGAAATATTGGGACGCCATTCCCAGGTTGGGTTTGACCACGGTGTCGGCGGAAGATTCGTCGCTGGTCTCCAAGCTCAGGAACAGATCGAACGAACCGCGGGCGCACCGGGACTTGATGAGTTTTTTAATGGGCAGTTCCAGTGCAGCCAGGAATTTTGGAAGGCGGGTGTTGATTTCAATGAAACGGTTGTTGACCGAACGGATTTCCGCCTTGCAGGCGAAATGTCCATTGTGTTGTTCCGACCGGCCGAAACCGGTCATGCTGTTTAGCATTCCTCCTGGAACCTTTTATGCTTTTTCGATGACGATTTTGTGGTGTCCGTTTTCTTCCACATGAGACAGTAATTTATGGCCATCATTCTGGATACTGCGCGGAACATTGGTGGCCGGTTCGCCGTCGTCCAGAAGAACCTCCAGGGTTTGGCCCGACTGCATGGTCTCCAGCTTGAGTTTGGTCTTGACGTAATTGAACGGGCATTTGACGCCCAGAAGATCGATGGATTGGCTGACCGCCTCCGGATCGGCGCTGCCATTTCCGGACGGTTCTTCCGGGACGTTGCCCTTGGAGCCGACACGGATGCGAAGCGATTTATCCGACTTCATTTTATCGTTGGCTTTTCGGCATTCGTCCACCAGCGCATGGGATTCATCCAGCATGGACTGGGCCCTGGCGCGATCGGCCTGTTCGGGATCTTCCTGATAACGCTCGGTGATGCCGGCATGCTTTTCGGATACGATGCCGGTTTCGACGATCAGCGACTCGAACTTGGTGAGAGTCTCCACGTTGTCGGTATAGTCCATGCCGTCGG
>JAPUGN010000034.1 GCA_027298165.1 Nitrospinota bacterium | reverse complement strand
TGGTTGCCAACGCATCATTCACCGGTTGGACGCCGGCGCACAACAGGATGCCGAGGTCATTGTGGATGGCGAGGCGGAGACGCACATCGGCCCGGGGACGATCATCTTCACTCCCGGCCACACGCGCGGGCATCAGGTATTGCTGTGGGAGGACCGGTATCTTTTTTCGGGCGATCATTTTTCCTGGTTGCCCAAATTAAATCATTTCGGTTCTTTCCGGGGCGTCTGCTGGTTTTCCTGGGACGCGCAGATACAATCGGTGGAGAAATTAAAACAATATAAAAACGTGCAATGGGTGTTTCCGGGTCATGGGCACCGCGGACAAGTGAAAGCCAAACCTTTTCCGGAAGTCATTGACCAAGCGGTCACCTGGATGCGATCCGTCCGGTGACGTTTTCCCGCCCCGGTTTTTTTATTAAAGCAAACGGCTGGACCCAGCTTTAACAAGTTGCGGTTCAGCGGTTTTCTCTTGGCACTTTTTGTTGGTTCAGAACATTGGCCGTCCGCCCAGGACCGGGAGGTCAGGGTGAGGGTTTCGCCGCGAGGTTTTTGGCGCAACGGAAGCCGGTGCCTTCGGCCCGTAATTGAAAATGCGAGTCGCGGCGGTGGGCGGACCGCAATTCCCCGGCTTTCTGGTTCCACGCGCCGCCCCGGTACACTTTATGAGTAATGGATTGCGCGCCGATGCAATCCACCCGCATGCAAGCGTCCAGTTCCGCCCGCGGACCCGGCGGGTCTTTTTCGGGGCTCACCAGATAGTAATTCTTTTCCACATCCATCCAATCCTGAATCCACTCGCCGACGTTGCCAGCCATATCGTAGAGGCCGAACGAGTTGGCCGGGAACGATCCCACCGGTGCGGTGTGTTTGAATCCGTCGGTGACCCGGGTTTCCCGGATATTCAACGCGCAGGCGCTGTCACAGAAGTTGGCTTCTTTCCCGGAAACGGTGGGGCCCCAGGAAAACGGCGTGGTGGTTCCAGCCCGCGCGGCGTATTCCCACTCGGCTTCCGTCGGCAGGTGCATCCCCAGTTTTTTACAATAATCGCTGGCCTCGTCCCACGTCAGGCTGTCGACCGGGAGGTCGGCGCCCACATTCTGCGACGGGTTGGTCCCCATCACCGACTGGAAATTTCGTTGCCGCACTTCATATTTTCCCATCTGAAACGAGGACAGGCATACTTTATGAACCGGCCGCTCGTTGGGATTGCCCTGGTCGCTTCCCATTTGAAAACAACCCGCGGGGATGACCACCATTTCCTCTTCCGATCGGCTGTACTGGGTTGAGATGAGACTTTTCCGGACCTGGGCTTTCAACGTCAGGGCCTGATCCCGCGTGGCGGTGGGAATGCCGTAATATTGGATCCGGGTTTTGCTTTTCGGCAATAATTTCATCTTGCCGGTTTTCAGGAAATACACCCGGTAGTGGGGCACCGGCTTGGCTACGCCGCCCCGGATAAAGGTGTTGCCCGAAGATTTCTCCTGTGCGGAAGAGTCCACCGCCATTACCCGTTCATCCACGATTTCCGCTTCGTGGGATTGGGGATCGCCCTCGACGATGACCCGGACATTGCGCCCTTTGACGAGGGGCATTTTCAGGATACGATCGATCAAGCCCTCCGCCTCCGCAAACTTATTCAGTTTGATTTTCGTTTCGGCGAGGGCACGCAAGGCTTTGTAATCATCCGGCGCCTTGGCCACCACTTGGCCGAACCACTGTTCGGCCTCGGCGTATTTGCCCTCGCTGAAAGCCCTTTGGCCCGCAAGCAGAGGATCGGCCTCTTCCGTGAAGGCCGTCTCCGCCTGTCCGGAAAGCAGGACCGCCAGGCCCAGCACCAATAACAACCACGAATGTAAACCAAGTTTCATCAGTTAGATTCCTAATGTTTCGAAAAATTTGGTGCAACTATGCCGGAAATTAAAATGAAATGCGACTTTATTTAACCGGAGGCCCCGGGCGGCGGAGAGGCCTGCAGGTTACGGTAGGCGAAGCCCGCCATCCCCATGACCAGCAGGAGTACGAAGAAGATCACCGCCCATTGATTCGGGGGGTATTCCGGTTTTCCGGGCCAGTAAATCCAGGCCATGGCACCACTCCAAATGACCAGCGGGGCCCATCGGCTCAAATACTTCAGCCCCCATATTCCGCCTTTAAACCAGATCCCTATGTGCAGAAAACTCATTAAGACGATAAACAGGAACACCGCTTCCGAGGCAATCAGCTTGCGGATTCCCTGCTGCCGCAGGTGATTGTGTGCGGTTTCCAGTTCCGCCAACTCTCCGAGGGCCAAGCAGCCGGGCTGTTCAGTGCCGGCGGCGGGATCGCAGTCCAATTGGAACAGCTCGCGGGCCCGGCGCCATTGCCCGGTCTGCTCGAATCCCTTTGCAAGGTGATAGCAGGGACCGTAACCGTCGGGCACGGGCGAACGAAACCCGCTTCGGCACAGGGGTGCCAGATGACGGGCCGCTTTTTCAATTTCGACGATTTTCAAGTATTCCTTGCCCAGGTAAAAACAGGTGATGGTATGGCCTTGCCGACAGCGGGCCTCGAGAGGAGCGGCTTCCGCGTCCAACCGGTCCATCTGCCGGGCCAGGTTGAGCAAAGGGGTGCAGGCGCGCAAGTGGCCGGGGGTGCGATGCTTTTTACAGGCGGAACGGTAAACCTCCAGCGCGCGCTCCGGGTGCCCGGCCTTCTCCTCGGCCATACCGAGGGCGAGACAGTAGATGGTTTTCCCCTGAAAACATTTCTGCCGTGCCTGATCGGTGTCCAACTCCTCCCCGTCCGACCAAACGTACGCCGGGCACAACAAGCAGAGAAGCATGATGGATGTGAAGAAACGGTAGCTGTTTCGGCTCCGGCAGGCGGTTGGTTTTTTCAAAATGGGTTGATCCCGCGAATCAGTCGTCGATGGAAGCACAGAATTGCTGTATCCTTTCAAAATACGGATTCTAACATATCTGGTCTGTTTATTTTGGAGGCTCGGCCCGATAAAAATTGCATTTTCGGCGCGTTTCTATATGGTAGGGTTCTATATGATTATTCCCCCCGGAGAATTTATCCATGGTTAAAAAGGACGCAGTGGTTTCGCTCATTTACACCTTGAAAAACGATACCGGACAGGAATTGGACAAATCCTCTCCCGATAAACCGTTCGCCTATCTGCATGGCAACAAGCAGATAGTCCCGGGCCTTGAAAATGCGCTGGAAGGCTTGGCGGTCGGCGACAAAAAAAAGGTCACGGTTTCCCCGGCCGAAGGTTATGGTGAGTTTGTGGCCGAACTCAAGAAGGAGGTCGAGCGCTCCAATTTCCCAAAGGACGCCGAAATCAAGGCCGGCATGCAGTTTTCCTCTGAAGTCGGCGGGGACCACCGGGTGTTCACGGTTACCGGCGTTGAGGGAGACAAGGTAAAAATCGACGGCAACCACCCGCTGGCCGGTCAGACGCTTCATTTCGATGTTGAGGTGGTTGAGATTCGTAACGCCACCTCAGAGGAATTGAAGCACGGCCACGTTCACGGTCCTGGCGGTCACGATCACCATTAATAACCGCTAAGCCGTTTACGAAAGCCTTTCGAAGGAAAGTTTAAAGGGAAATTAACCGTATCGGGGAGCACAAGCTATTGGGCGCGCTCCGCTTGCAAAATCCGGGCCACGAAAAAATTGGCGTTCCGAGTTGGATTTCCGAAAAAATTGAAGGTCAGGAATTAATTTTGCTACACCCCACAAATTGCAGGTTCAAATATGGGAATGCCTGTTTCAAATTCGTTACAAGACGTCGGCTTATTTGTGGCAGGAACGGGTATACCTTTTCTAAGGGGTTGAGGTACAAGGAGAACAATTTCTGGTATATTAGTACCCGTTTGAGAGTGTGTCCGGGAGCCGCCAGTTT
>JAPUGN010000033.1 GCA_027298165.1 Nitrospinota bacterium | reverse complement strand
TTGCGATGTCCGCCTGCTCCTTGATTTGGAGTTCTATATCGTTGTCGGAGGAAAGATCGATGCCACCGGTATCAATCACGATAAACGACCTGCCGAACCACTCGGCCCGGCTGAACATGAGGTCGCGCGTCACCCCCGGCGCATCGTTGACAATCGCCGCGCGCTTTTTGACGATTTTATTGAAGAGGGTGGATTTCCCGACATTGGCCCTGCCGATGATGGCGATTTGGGGAATGGGCATGGCATCATCTCAGTTTCCGGGGTTAGATGGCGGGGGCTTTTTCTTTCAGATAATCGTGGATGCCCCGGGCAATGGACTCGGCCAGCCATTTCTGGTAATTGCTATTCTTCAACTGCCGTCCCTCTTTTTGGTTGGTCACAAACCCCACCTCCACCAGAATGCTTGGCATATTGGTGTCGTGAAGCACGAAGAACGGCCCTTCCTTCACACCCAGGTTATGGATGCCGGAAAACTTTTTCGACATGGTTTTGTGCAGCCGGCTTTGAACGCTGGCGGCCAGACGGGAGGAATCGTTGATTTTGGTCGTGGAGATGAGGCTGGCCAGAATTTCCTGCACAGCATTATCGGACACCGAGTGCACCAGATCTCCATTCTCCCGTTCAGCGGTTTCCCGAGCCTGCTCGGTGGAGCCCGATCCCAAATAATAGGTTTCGATGCCCTTCGCAGATTTCCGCTGGGCGGCATTGGCGTGAATGGAGACGAACAGATCGGCGTTGTTCTGATTGGCAATTTTTCCGCGGTCTTTGAGGTCAATAAAAGTGTCTTTCTTGCGGGTCATGATCACTTTAAAGTGATACCGCTGTTCCAGAATTTTTTTGACCCGCTTGGAAATCTGGAGATTCAAAACCTTCTCGGACAACCCGCTTGCGCCCTGGGCTCCAAGATCCTTGCCACCGTGGCCGGCATCCAGTACCACCACCGGAATCTTCGCGTTGGCTTTTATTTTGTTTGAAACCGCGCTCTTCGCCGCCCGAATGACCCGCCGCTTCTTCGGGACATTTGATTTGGTTTTGATCGCAACGAATTTCTTGTTGTGATGAGGAATAACAATGATCAATCGGTTGTTGCTTTTGCGGACCGCCACTTCCAGCTCCGCTGTACCATCCAGATCCAGTACCAGACGGCTGGGGACTCCCTTCGCCTGTGTCATCCGCAACTGTAGAACCCGCCCGTCGTTCACGGGAATGGTCGCCGGGATATGCTCGCCCCACCGCGCATTCTTAAAATCAAAGTACACCCGGTCGGGATTTTGAAGGCTTTTCTGGGAGTACTTAACCGTTCCTTCGGCCTTGAGCACCACGCGCGTTTCTCTGGGTCCGCTGGTGAAGGTGAGGTCCCTCAAAATAAGGGGCGAAGACGCGGGACTCCGGGCCTGGACTTTAAGCGCTGGGTTTTGTAACTGCTGTTTGGCCTTTGGGACAAAGTCCCCCTTGGGATGGCGGGTCAGAATATTCTGAAAGGCCGCACGCGCCTTGCTGAAACTCTTGCGGCCCAGATACATTTGGCCTGCGAAATAAAGCGCGTCATCCGTCAGCTGGTCGGGGGGAAATTCCTTCTCCAACCGGTGAAAGTAGGCCAAGGCTTTGTCGATATCCCCGTTGCGGCCGCTGATTGTTCCCAGCTTCTGGTACAGGCGGCCCAGGGTAAAAACCGCTTTATAACTTTCCCGGGTTTTTGGAAATTGTTTCAGAACCGCCTGGAACCGGGCAATGGCATGCTCCCAGTTATGGCGGTATTGATTTTTGGTCTTGGAATAAAGAAGGTTTTGATATTCCTTCTGGGCCTGGGCATACAACTTTTGGGAGGACTCGGACGAACTCAATTTCGCCCAGGCCGTACTCCCGGTGAACGCCAGCGCCAGACATAGGGCAAGAATCATCCCGCACCACCGTTTGGCGGGGTATCGATTGTGCATGAAGGAGCTCATGGTTCCATGACTGATTAAATGCATCTGTTTCAAAACCATTTAGCTTTTAAAAATCCGCAAAAAACACTAGAAGACTTAACTTAACTAATTAATTTTATTAAGGTTTTGACTATATCATTTTTGAGAGAGGCCGTCAAGACACTGAAAAATGAGGAGTTAAAATCCTACGCTCAGGCGCTCGGCCAGAAATGAGGGGAGATTGTTGGCTCGAATCTTTTCCTGGGTGATTTTGAGGTCGTATTGAAACCTTCGGAACTCCACTGAGCCTTTATCGGAATCGAACACCACGAAGCAGGGGTCCGGGATCCCGTCGCGGGGTTGACCCAGACTGCCCACATTGATGATGTAGCGGCAATCCGGCTTCAGCGTGTAGTCCCAATGATGCACCGCTCCGCCGTACACGGCTTCCACGGCGCCGCCGGGATGTTGTTCCAGAACCACCGGTTTGTGGGAGTGCCCCAGGAAACACCATTGGGTCTCGAAATGTGGAAAATTTTCCTCTCCATCGTACCGGTTGTTGACATAATGCCATTCGTTCGGCTCGAAGGGAGAAGAATGCACCCACAAAATTCCGTTCTGCTCCCTTTGGGTGGGTAGGGACGCGAGGTATTCGATATTGTCTTCGGTCAGCGCCTCCCGAGTCCACATGCAGGCTTCATACGCGTAGGGATTGAAATACGAGGTGTCCGTCTTCCCCACCACCGCGTAATCGTGATTGCCTGCCAGCACCACATCCACGTTATTGCGAACCCAGTCCACGCACGCGTTGGGGTCGGCATTGTACCCGACGATATCGCCCAGACACACTTTCTGGTCGTGTGGAATAGTTTTGCTGATCGCGATAAATTGATTGAGGGATTCCAGGTTGCTGTGCAGATCGGAAATAATGAGATACACCATGTAGGGTACCGTCGGTTGAAGCCTTATCAATTCAGGCTGGCTTGCGGGGTATCGGAATTCATTTCCTTCAGGACGCGGTCGAGGATACCGTTGATGAAATGGGCCGAATCCTCACTGCCGAAACGTTTGGCGATTTCCACCGCTTCGTCGATGGCCACCTTAGGCGGCACGGTTTTGCTGTACAGAATCTCCGAGGCCGCCATGCGGAGCAGGTTGCGGTCGATCACCGTCATTCGGGAGAGGGTCCAGTTGTCGCTGTATTTTTCGAGACGCACGTCGATCTGCTCTTTATGGTCGAAAACATCCTTCAGAATAACTTCGGTGAACAACTGCACATCCTCCGCGGCAGGGTTGTTTTCCCAGAACAGTTGCAACTGATTCTGAATCTCCCCTTCGTTCATCTCGGTGAGATAAAGAAACTGGATCACAAATTCTCTGGATAGCCGCCGTCTGCCCATAGGAATGTCCGGGTCAAAGTTGCTTGTACAGGTTGATCATTTCGATGGCCGTCAGCGCCGTTTCCCAGCCCTTATTGCCGGATTTGGCACCGGCGCGCTCGATGGCCTGCTCCAGGTTGTCGGTGGTCAACACCCCGAACAGTACCGGAATCGACGCTTCCAGAGCCAGAGTTCCGATGCCTTTCGCCGCTGCCCCTGCGATATATTCGAAGTGCGGGGTGCCGCCGCGAATCACCGCGCCCAGGCAGAGGATGGCATCGTATTTCTTTTTGCCGATCATCCGTTTGGCCGCCATGGGAATTTCAAACGCTCCCGGCACCTTCACCACTTCGATGTCCTGATCCTTCACCCCGTGGCGCACCAGGCAATCCACCGCGCCATCCACCAGACGTCCAGTGATGAAATCGTTGAATCGGCTCACCACGATGCCTACTTTGTGGCCCGCTCCGTTCAAATCCCCTTCAATCGATTTCGGCAATAGTCCGTCCCAATCAGAAAACGTTTTTAATCAGGTGCCCCATCTTGTCCTGCTTGGTTTTGAGGTATTTGATATTGTGCTTTTTCGGTCGCACCTCAATGGGCACCCGTTCCACCATCTCCAGGCCGTAGGCCTCGAGACCGACGATTTTCCGGGGATTGTTGCTCATGATTCTAATTTTTCCCAAGCCGAGAGCGCGTAGAATCTGCGCGCCAATACCGTAATCCCGAAGGTCGGGCTTGAAACCCAGCTCCTCGTTGGCCTGAACCGTGTCGTGGCCTTCATCCTGAAGCGCGTAGGCTTTCAATTTATTGAGGATGCCGATGCCGCGTCCCTCCTGGTACAAATAGAGCAGAACCCCATGCCCTTCCCGTTCGATCATGTGTAACGCCTGCGCCAACTGTTCGCCGCAGTCGCAACGGTGGGATCCGAATACGTCTCCAGTCAGGCATTGGGAATGCACCCTCACGAGGGTCGGCTCATCCGGTTTCACTTCGCCCTTGACCAGGGCAATATGCACTTGGTCGATCAACTTGTTGCGAAACGCAACCGCCTTGAACTCGCCGAAGTCGGTCGGCAATCGGGTGGCCGCCACTTCTTCCACGAGGGTTTCGCTGTTTAAACGGTACTTCATCAGTTCCTTGATGGTGATCATCTTGATTTTGTGTTTTTTTACGAATTTGGACAGTTCGGGAACCCGCGCCATGGTGCCGTCGTCGTTCATGACCTCGCAGATCACGCCCGCCGGTTTCAGACCTGCCAGGCGCGCCATATCGACGGAGCCTTCGGTTTGCCCGGCGCGCACCAGCACCCCGCCGTCCCGCGCGCGCAGGGGAAAGATGTGTCCCGGCATCGCCAGATCGTACTGTGTCGATTCCGGATCCATGGTCACGGCGATGGTTTTTGCCCGGTCGGCGGCGGAAATGCCGGTAGTGATGCCGGTTTTCGCGTCAATCGAAACGGTAAAGGGCGTGCCGAACTGCGCCTGGTTCTCCCGAACCATCATCGGCAAACCCAGTTGCGCGGTTCGCTGTTCGGTCAGTGTCAGGCAGATCAGCCCGCGTCCGTATTTCGCCATGAAATTGATCGCCTCGGGCGTACACAGATCCGCGGCGACCATCAAGTCGCCTTCGTTTTCGCGGTCCTCGTCGTCCACGATAACGATCATCTTGCCCTGTTTGACGTCCTCGATGGCCTCATCGATGGAACTGAATTTATTGGGACGGCTCTTGGTCATACAAAACCCTGTTGTTTTAAAAATTCCATGGAAATCACGCCGCTTTTTTCAGAGTCCTTGAACAGTGTTTCACAGGCGCGAATCACGTATTTCCCAATCATATCACACTCGATATTGACACTATCCCCGGTTTTGCGATCCTTCAGGTTGGTGTGCTCCAGCGTGAAGGGTATGATCGATACCGTGAAACGGCGGTCCCGGCAATCGAACACCGTCAGACTGATGCCGTCCACCGCCGCCGAACCCTTTTCGATCAGATACGGTGTCAGCTCCGGGGGATGCTCGAACCGAAACAACACTTCACCCGGTTTTTCTTCAATGCTCACCACCGAAGCCACGTTATCGATGTGGCCCGTCACGAAATGCCCGCTCATTTTTTTTTCGGGGGTGAGGGCCTTCTCCAGGTTTACTCGGGATTGTTCCTTCACCTGTTTTAAACTGGTCCGGCTCAATGTTTCGGTGGTCATATCGACCGCGAACCAGTGCTCGCCCCGGTCCACCACCGTCAGGCAGACTCCGTTGACGGCGATGCTCTCGCCCAAATCAAACCCGGTAAATTGCGGATTCGTGTCCACCCGCATCCGGGCTTTGTCGTCCTTGCGGAGCAGGGACCCGACCGTTCCGACCGCTTCTATGATTCCGGTGAACATGATTACAGATACCCCTCGACCATCCAATCGGCACCTACAGGGGTGACCGTGAGTTTTTTGAGGTTCAAGGCCTGTTTCAGGCTTTTGACCCCCGGTCCGCCGACCACGCCGGGTGCGGTATCGCCCCCAATGATCAGCGGCGCAAGAAACAGGACCACCTTATCCACGATTCCCGCTTTCAGGGCACTGGCGTTGAGCCCGCTCCCGCCTTCAATCAACAGCGAGGTTATCTCCATTTGTCCTAACATTTTTATCAATTTTTTCAATGATATATGACCACTTTGATTAGGTAATATCTTAATATCGACCCCGGTGTTTCTGAGCCGGTTGAGCCGGACCGCAGAAGCCTTGGAAGAGGTGACGTACACCACCTGGTCCCGGGCAGCACGTTGAAACACCCGGGCATTCAGCGGGATTTCGGCTTTGGCATCCAGAATAACACGAGCCGGGTTATGGCCCCTGCCCTTTTTCAACCGCGTGGTCAGCCGGGGGTTATCCTTGAGCACGGTTCCGGGACCCACCAGAATGGCATCCACCCGGTCTCGCATCCAGTGGACCCGTTCTCTCGCCTCGGGGCCAGTGATCCATTGCGACTGCCCGGTGGCGGTGGCGATTTTGCCATCCAGCGAAAGGGCGGATTTCAGGATCACCCACGGGGTTCCGGTTTGGATGTATTTGGCGAATTCCTCATTGAGTTGCCGGCATTGCAGGGTCAACACGCCGTTGTGAACCGCGATCCCGGCCTGTTTCAGCCGGCGAATTCCCTTACCCGCAACCAGCGGGTTGGGATCGCGCATGCCGATGAAAACCTCTTTCAGCCCGCTGGCAATGATGGCATCGGTACAGGGTGGCGTGCGTCCGTGATGGCAACAGGGCTCCAGATTCACGAACATCTGCGCCCCCCGGGCCTTCTTCCCGGCTTTTCTGAGAGCCTCGATCTCGCCGTGAGGCCGTCCGGCCTTTTTATGGTAGCCTTCGGCGATCATCCGACCGTTTTTCACGATGACGGCCCCGACCCTGGGATTGGGTGAGGTTCGACCCGCCGCTTTTCCGGCCATTTCCAAAGCCCGCCGCATCCACTGTTCCTGTTGTTCCTGTTTCAAGATTTTACCATGATCGGGACCCCGGCCCACAGGCCGTTAGCACCGCAAAAATCAAAGGGATGGCTCTAAATTACCAGAGATGGCGGGGGTTGTCAAAGCGTAAGGCATTGACTTGAAAAAGGTTTCCAGCCCAGACCCCATTGGGAGGGATTATTTCCTTTTCAATATTTTGACCATGCGCTGGCGGATGCTGCCGCGCTGATAGACCACCTCGATGCGGCGGTTGATAGCCCGGTTTTCCGCACTGGTGTTGGGGACCTTCGGCCGGAATTCGGCAAATCCTTCGACCGACAGCCGCTCCGGCGGAAACCCGTCGTCGATCATCATGTGAGCTACTTCCGAGGCGCGGAAAGCCGACAGCTCCCCATTGGAGGGATATCGCAGGGTATGAATGGGAGTGTTGTCGGTATGACCTTCGATCTTGACGTTGTATTGGAATTGTTTCAGCACGTCGAACACTTGGTGCAGGGTTTTACGGCCCTGGGAGGTCATTTCCGCCGATCCGGGAGGAAACAACACCACGTCGGAGATGGTGATCACCGCCCCGCGGGGGTCGGAAGAAACGCGGACTTCGCCGGAGAGTTTATTCTTGAAAACGAATTCCTCGACCTCGGAGATGATATCCTCCATTTCCCGGCTCACCATGGCG
>JAPUGN010000032.1 GCA_027298165.1 Nitrospinota bacterium | reverse complement strand
ATCCAGAAGGTCCTGCAGGAGGCCGGTAAAATGCTTGCGGAGCACAGCCGCGGGGGCGATATTATGATCAGCTCCGGCGGTGGGAATGTTCTGGTGTTATTGCCGGAGACGTCGCAGCAGGGCGCCGGGCAGATCGCCGAGCGCATCCGGGAAACCCTTGTAACACATATGTTTCCGGACCTGGAGAACGATTGCGTGAGGATTGTTTTCGGGGTGGCCACCACCGGCAAGGGCATCGATTCCCCCGCCGAACTGCTGGCGGCGGCGTCCAACGCCCTGGATCAGGCTAAACCCACGAAGGACCCTAAAATCGCCGTATGAAGATTCGCCAAGCCACATTAAAAGATGCCGATGCCATACTGCATCTGATCAACCTCCACGCCGAAATGGAACAGATGCTGTTCCGGACCCGGGAGGACGTGCGCGCCCACATCCGGGATTTTCTGGTGGCGGAAAAGGAGGGACGCGTAACCGCCGCCTGCGGCCTCAGCTTCGGTCCCGGAAGCCTGGTGGAAATCCGGTCGCTGGCCGTGCTTCCAGAGTATTACCGGCAGGGCATCGGCACCGCGCTGGTCAACAAGTGCATAGCGCAGGCTACACTGGCGGCATGCGAACGCATCTTCGTGTTGACCTACGCCATTCCTTTGTTTGAAAAACTCGGGTTCCGCATCATCGACATGGATCAACTGCCCGACAAAATCTGGAAAGATTGCCAGGGATGCCGCAAGCAGGACCACTGCGATGAAACGGCGATGATCCGCAACCTCGTTCAAGTGGCCGCCGGGCGAGGCCCGGGCGGCGAATCGCCGCAGATAAATTTTGAACCTTCAAATGTGCTCTAAGATCATCGCTTGCCGTTAAAGGTCAACCCCTTCCCCCTCCGGGCAGGAGGTGGCGAATCGCCGCAGACCAGCGTGACGCTGGACTCAAATTACTAATTGCGCTCCACAGTCATCGTCCGCCGTAAGCTGTCAGCCATTTGCTTCTCCTGCTAAGGAGCGCCAGAGGGCCTGTTTTAACGGTTGAAATGCGGCGCGGCAAAACGTAATATCGCTCTACTCACCCCCTTGTATCTTGGGTTCAAAAAACTTTCCTTATGAGCCTGATCGAAAAAAAGAATTTGAATTACCTGACCACGGTCGAACAGTTTTTCCTGTCGCTCAAGGATTCGGGCCTCAGCCTGTCGGCCAGCGATTATCATTTGATCAGCCAGTGGCAGGAACGGGGCGTGCCGGTGGAGCGTTTGTGCCGGGCTGTTGAAACGAGTTACGAGAAGGCCAGCAAACAGGAGCGGTCGCCCCACCCCAAGTGGTCGTTAACCCGTCTTCAGGATTATATTGACCAGGAACTGCAGAGGGCCGTACGATGACCCAGCCGAAACCCAAAGTCGACCTTTGTCCCGAATGCCGGGGATCGCATTATGTCCTGCAAAACAGGGAAGGTCGCGTGCATGGCGAGCTGTGCGCGTGTTTCAAATGTCCGGAGTGCGAAGGCCGCGGCCATGTCTTTATAGAAGACGAAACCGGGATTTCATCGTTGCGCGAATGCGCCTGCGCCGGATTGGTCCAGCGGCTGAAGAAACTCAATGAGGCGGGGATACCGGGAAAATTTTCCGGCACCCAGCTGGCAACGTACCAGCCGATCGTGGCCTCACAAAAAATAGCGTTACGGATAGCGAAGGATTACGTTCAGGAATATGGCAACTCCGCGCAGGGTTTGTTGTTCATGGGGAGACCGGGTTTGGGTAAAACCCACCTCGCGGTGGCCGTAATAAAAGACCTGATTTTAGACAAAGGGATGGACTGCAAGTTTGTGGACTTTTTTCAACTGCTGTCTGACATCCGCTTCGGTTACTCGCAGGATCTCTCCGAACAGGCGATCATTAACCCCTATGTCGCCGCACCGGTTCTGGTGATCGACGAGTTGGCCAAGGGTAGAAATACCGAATGGGAATTGACCATGCTCGACCAGATCATCTCCAGCCGTTACAACGCCGCCGACAAGATCACCCTGATCACCACCAATTATCTGGATCAGGAAGCGAATCCGAAAAAGGGTGGGAAAGGCGACAGCCATGTCGAAATCGGTTCGGGCAATGGCCGCAAAGCATCAGCCGCCGAAGAGACCTTGCTGGACAAAGTAGGCGAGCGGATTTATTCGCGCCTGGTGGAAATGTGCCGGTTCGTCAAACTGGAGGGAATGGATTACCGGCAGGAGATGCAGGGCAAACAGACGGCACCCGCCCGGCCCCGTAAAAAAAAGTGAAACCTTTCTGTCGCCCTTCGGCGTGTCGCTGTTCAGGGTTTTAAATTTGCTCCAGGCCTTGCCCGGCTCCTGCCCGGAGGGGGAATTGGCTAACCGCTTATGGCAAGAGACATTCGTTGAGTGCGATTGAAAAAAAATTGGGTCCAGCGTCACGCTGGGGCGCATCGCCGCTGATAAATTAAAATACTGAAATGCGCCCAGTGATTTAAACTTGCCGTCAACCGACAGCCAGTTGCCCCTCCCTGCCAAGGGAGAAAGAAAAAAGGCGAGGGTAAAAACCCTCGCCTTGCTTATTTGGAATCAGGGCTGAGCCCTGCCACCTTTGATCCCGCTCAATCCAGAGAAAATTCGTCGTTCCCTACGGACTCGCTCGTATTCTCGTGAGGGAGACCGGCCGGGTTCTCGGGTTTCGGGCCTTTCCTTTTCAGATGCAGGGGAACCCGCTTTTGGAGCCCGCCAAAATAGTTTTCCCAGTAGTCCTTGCTCAGTTTTTTGCTGGGCAACACTTTTTTGAGTTTTCCCTTGCCGTCTTTGATCTTTACCGGATAAAACATATTTAAACTCCTCGCTTTCCTACCGGAAAAACAAGCCAGGAAACGGCCCCCAGGCCGTTACAATCTAGTGAACTTGTCCTTAATAGGTATATTGGGTATATTAATGAAGCTTTCAATTACCTGATGAGATGCAGGGATATCCATAAGGATTCATAAACACGCTATATTTTAGCTATTTGGAGACTGATTTTGAACCATTGGGCACTTTTTTCAATGATTTTCGGACTATTCCCACTTATCGGCGCCTGCGATGGCGACCTTAAGGAGCATAAGGGCCATCCGGCGGTGGTCAAGAAGCTGGAGATGCAGGCCGACCCGGAAAACCAGGCCAAGGCCGTCACCGGAAAGGTCATTTTGGACCCGGCCATAAAAGCCGGCATTCCCGAGGGCGCGGTGCTGTTCGTGTACGCCCGGGCCCGGGGAGTGGATTCCGGGCCGCCGGTCGCGGTGAGGAAAATGACCTTCTTCCAACTGCCGCAGGAGTTTGCCATCAGCCCCGCCGACGCGGTAATGACCCAGGACGGCTTTGACGGACCCCTCACTCTGACCGCCCGGCTGGACCGCGACGGCAACGCCCGCGCGGGGGTGGGAGATATCACCGGTTCGGTGGATGTTGAGACCGGACAAAAAGGCGTGACGTTGATATTGAATCAGGTGATCGAGGAGACCGGACAAAAAGTCACCGGCACCATTTCATTGGACCCGGTGCTGAAGGTCCAATTGCCCCAGAATAAAATTCTGTTTCTGTTCGCCCGTCCCCAGGGTGTGAAGCGCGGCCCGCCTCTCGCTGTCAAACGCATCTTCACCACCCAACTGCCGTATGCTTTCAGTATCGGCCAGTCCGACACCATGATGGCCGGTGCAGAATTTGACGGGCCGATTACTCTGACCGTGCGGCTGGACCATGACGGCAACGCCAGCCCCGCCCCGGGAGATATCGAGGGTACTCTCGACACCCAGGCCGGCGCCGAAAACGTGAAATTGGTTTTGAATCACGTCATCGGAGGCTGAATAAAGTTTTCTACTTCATCACGGCCCCTGACCTCTTTATAACTACTATTTATAACTACTACATGTAGAGGTTTATACATTTATAACCCCCTATATCTAGTTTATAACTAGTTGGAATTTTTTTTATAACTACTTGTGGGTTATTCGGGCGTGGTGGAGTGGGCGCAGCGGAAGCCGACGTAGTGGTAACGGAAGATGGGATTGCTCATGATGCGGTGGCTGGAGCGCTGGCTGATGCCGGTATTGCGCCACGACCCGCCGCGCTGGACTTTGCCGCCGTTTTCGTGATCGCTCGCCGTCCATTCCCAGACGTTGCCCGCCATATCGTACAATCCGTAGGCATTCGGTTTTTTCTCACCGACCGGGTGGGTCTGTTTACCCGCATTGTTTTTGTGCCAGGCGTAGGCGTCGTCCATGGAGTCCCCCCAGTAAAAACGCGTGGCGGATCCGGCGCGCGCGGCGATTTCCCATTCCCATTCCGTGGGCAGGCGTTTGCCGACTGTGCGGCAGTAGGCGTCGGCTTCGTGCCAGTTCACATTTTCCATGGGCCGGCGGGCGCCTTTGAAAAAAGAGAAATTCTCGCCGGTCACCTTTTCATATTGAGCTTGAGTGGTTTCGTACCGGTCGATGAAAAACGCGTTGATCGAAATTTTCGTTTCATTTCTAGGATGAACCAGCGTGCCGCCGGGCACCCGCACCCTATCCGATTCCTGAGACGACACTGGAATCGCGGCAGCCGTATTCCAAAATCCAAGTGAGGGCATCAAGAGAATACATATAAGAAGAGTCGAAAGATATTTCAAGGCCGCTGATAACCGAGGAGGAGGTGGATCAATAATCGTGAATAAAATTATTATTCATTTCCCAGGTCGTTGAGATCGTCCTGGTAGATTTCGTCGAGTGCGGTTTGTTCTTCGGTCGGCGCTTGGGTGTTTTCCAGATCGGGGAAATCGAGCTTGGCCCATTCTTCCTTGATCTGTTTTTTGTTTTTAAAGAGGACCGGACGTTTGTCCGGCGGCGGGGTTTCCGGTTCGTTCATTGCCATCTCTCCTAAGTCGCGGGTTCAACTATTCTGACGGGATTGACTATGGATCGCAACCAAAAATAATCATCCCGCTTCTCTTCCGGCGGGCCCGTCCGGAATCATATCCAGCCGAAGGTGCTCGGTGGCTTGGCCCGGTTTCCCATAAACGCGAGCAGGGGTACCAGCAGGACGCACGCTTGACTGAAAATATCGCCGTAGGTGGAATAAAACCCGGGCCTTGAGTGGTTCGGCTGGATACTGGCGATGACCCAGCCGGCCTCGAAGATTTCGGTGGCATTGATGATGCGGCCGTAGGCATCGATGGTGCCGGTGATACCGGTATTGGCCGCCCGTACAATCGGCACACGGTTTTCGACCGCCCTCATAGCGACCATGCTCATGTGTTGATACGAAGCGGCGCTGTTGCCGAACCAGGCGTCATTGGTGATATTGACCAGGTAGTTCGCCCCCTGTTTTACCGGTTGCCGAACCAGGTCGGGAAATATGATTTCAAAACAGATGGACACGGCAAACCCATGATTCCCCTGTTTGAATATTTTAACGTCCCGGCCCCGCTGGAAATCGCCGATGCCCACCACCAGCTTGTCGATAAAAAATAATAAGGAACGGAACGGCACGAACTCGCCGAACGGTACCAAATGGATTTTATCGTATCGTCCCTGAGGTTCGCCTTCGGCAGAAACAAAAAAAGCGCTGTTATACAGATGGGTCGACACCGGGTCCCCGGGCGCCGACAAATCCATGGTTCGCTCGATGGCCGGGCTGCCCAGCAGAAGCGGTATTTTGGAATCGCGAACCACATCGAGGATATATTCCGTTCCCGCAATGTCCTTGCCGAAATAAAACGGAGTGACCGCTTCCGGCCACACCATCAGGTCCGGTTGCAGTACCGCGGCTTTCAGCGTCAGGTTGCGGTAACGGTCCAACACGTCATTCCGGTAGGCCGGGTCCCATTTCATCTGTTGCGGAATATTGCCCTGAATGAGACCCACCCGGACCGGCGGGTTGCTGTAAACGGGCTCCTGTTTTAAGGTCCACCAGCCATAGCCCACACACATCAATAGCAGTGATATCGTCGTTGCGCCCATGCGCCGCCGGTATTTCTGCCAGACGGGATACTGTTCGAACGCGGGATGAAGCAGAACGAACAACCCGGCGTTCACCAGAACGATCAGCGCGCTGATGCCATACACTCCGGTGATGGAGGCCATTTGAATCACCGGAATCGATTGAAATTGGGAATAGCCCAGGCCCTGCCAGGAAAACCCGTAGACGGAATGCATCGAGCGCAGGTATTCCAGCGCCGTCCAGGTGACCGGCGCCAGCAGAAACAGGTATACCGGATGGTTCTTGCCGAACCGGCGGACCAGGGCGGCAAACAGTCCCAGATACAGGCTCATGTACGCCACCAGCAGACTGAGAATCAGCCAGCTCAGTACCGTGGGGATGTTTCCATAATTGATGAGAGTGTTGACCACCCAACTCATGGTGATGGAGTAAAACACCATTCCGGTGACCCAGCCGAGGGCCATTGCCCGCCGCGCATTTCCACTATAAATAGCGAAAAGTAAAGGCACAAGCGCGAACCAGGCCAGAAATTCCAGATTGAATTTGGGGAAGGCGAACGCCAGCAGGAGACCGCTTAAAATGGCTTTCAGGTAATCCTTCATAGGGGATTGTGTTAGGCGATTTTCCTGATATCAGATATAGTACAATTATGGGAGATTCGTCCCTTAGTTCTGTTAGAAGGAATTGCGGGTTGAGCACTCAAAAACAAATGATCAATAACTTCAAGAAGGTATGCATCTGCCGGAGTGTGACCGGAGGCACGATCATGAAAGCCATTCGGGAAGGCAGTTTGTCCTTTGAAGCCCTGCGCCGGGCCATCCGCGTAGGTACCGGTAATTGCAAAGCCAGGCGGTGCCGGCCCAAAATTGAAGCTCAACTCGAGGCCTACAAAGCCAGCCCGGAACAATCGGGTGATCAGCCCAAAACCGCCCCGTCCACAGTCAACGACTGACGCATGGGCGGCCACACCGTCTCCACCCTCCTTAGTCCTTAAAGATTATCCCTTAAATGATATATGGAAGCAACCGCCCCAAGTAGGCCAGTTTGATCGAATCAGGCGGGAAGCGATTTTACTGCGGATTCGATACGGTTCATACCCTCCTCAATATTTTCCATCGAGGTGGCGAAGGACAGGCGCTGGTGATTGTCGGCGCCGAAAGCAATGCCGGGCACCAATGCGACTTTGGCTTCCTCCAGCAGAAACTCGGCGACATCAAGCGATCCTTTCAAGGTTTTACCGTTCCACTTCCTGCCGAACAATTCTGAAAAATCCGGAAAAGAATAAAAGGTGCCCACCGGTTGATAGCAGGAGACGTTATCAATTTTTGCGTAGCGGTCCATCAGGTAGTCGCGGCGCATTTTAAATTCCATCACCATCTTTTGAATTTCCGCAGAAGACTGCTTGCCGGTCAACGCTTCGACACACGCGGCCTGTGCAATGGATGTGGGATTGGAGGTGGATTGCCCCTGTAGTTTGGATACGGCTGAAGCAACGTCGGGTTCCGCCGCCAGGTAACCGATGCGCCAGCCGGTCATCGCGAAACATTTGGAAGCGCCGTTGATGACGACGGTGTTTAGTTTTAACTCTTCGCTTAAAGATGCCATACTGAAATGCTCGAACCCGTCAAACATGATTTTTTCATAAATTTCATCAGAGATTACCATCAGCTTATTTTTTAAAACCACTTCCGCCAGCGCTTCCAATTCCTTTTTTGTGTACGCCGATCCGGTGGGATTGGATGGACTGTTCAACACCAGCGCGCGCGTTTTTTGGGTGACGGCTTGTTGAAGTTGCTCTGCTGTGATTTTATATCCCGACGATGAGTCTGTGTTCACGATCACAGGTGTGGCATTGGCCAAAACCACCATGTCCGGATAGGACACCCAGTAAGGGGCAGGGATGATGATTTCGTCGCCGTTATCCCACAGCACCTGGGCCAGGTTGTAAAAGGAATGCTTCGCGCCGCAGGATACGACTATTTGATTGCGCTGATAGGACAAACCATTATCGCGTTCAAATTTTTCAATGATGGCGTCCTTTAAGGCGTGGGTCCCGCTGACGAGTGTGTAATGCGTGTCGTTATTCTGGATCGCATCGATGCCCGCCTGCTTGATGTTTTCCGGTGTGGAAAAGTCCGGTTCGCCTGCGCCGAATCCGATGACATCTATCCCCTGCTCTATTAAAGACTGAGCCTTGGATGAAATGGCCAGCGTCATCGACGGCTGGATATTTTGAATTCTCTGCGCGAACTTCATGGGCTGATTTTAGAGAGACCTTCCTCGACGCACCGGGGGACCATTTTGCTGACGTCGCCGCCGTGTCTGGCAATTTCTTTGACAAAGCTGGAGCTGAGAAAAGAATACTCCTGGCTGGGTATCATAAAGACGGTTTCCAGCGTTTCGTTCAGGTTACGGTTCATCAGTCCCATCTGCAATTCGTATTCAAAGTCGGACACCGCCCGCAATCCTTTAATAATAATGTTGGCTTTATGCAACTCGGCGAAAACGGTTAGGAGCGTATCAAACGGTAACATCTCAATTGCTTCCAAGTCATGGATGGATTCCTTGATGAATCGCACTCGATCATCAATGGAGAAGACCGGGTTCTTTTCGGGGTTCAAGGCGACCGCCACGATCAGTCGGTCACACAGACCCAGAGCCCGGCGCATGATGTCCAGGTGGCCGAATGTGACGGGATCGAAGGTTCCCGGATAAATAGCTGTTCTTGTAGTCGTATTCATAGTTTTGATCCATTTAAGGACGGGGGATTATAACTGCAAATTGAGAGACGGGAAAGGCCCAAAGCGCAAATTTTACTAATTTCCGGACCGGTTTGAAAAATATCTACATAATATAGTAAAGAATAGAGTGAGTAAATTTCCCGATGAAGGGGTAAATTTGAGGAATGATTGCTTTATGGCGTGTTGATCTCTATTTAGTAGTACCCTTTTTGGGGTGTTTTTGTAATTATTTAAAGATTTTCACCCATTTCTGTGCACTCAACCTGCAGTTATTGCCCATTCAAGCCTCAATCGTCCCTGCCCTTGAAACCTACAAATCTTTTACTTATAAGGGCTTATCGGATGGATAGTGGATATGAAATATATCCGTAAATCTTTTTTTATGCCAATGAAAATATTTTGGAAATAATGCCAAAATCTATTGAAAATTCATGACTTATGGTCTAAATTTACACTCAAAAGTTAGAATGTAAATGAATCACTGAGAAGGCGTAGAAGAGGGCCTGCCAGGTATCAGAATTGTTCTCAAAAAAATTGATTTTCCCCTCTCAAAAGGGTTGGACAAGATTTTCTGATTCACGTATAAGGAGGCAAGCTAGAAAACCCCTGAATCCAATGAACAA